>QNAP01000055.1 GCA_003641795.1 Thermotogae bacterium
AAAGCGAGCACAAACTGGGGAGTCGTGAGAATTCACCTTTTTCCTCAGGTATCTATTACTCCCTTTAGCTCCATATTTCGTTTTGGGCACTCTCATTCTGTATCCATTTCTGTGTGTTTTTCCTGAAAGAGATTCGGGGCCTCTTTCATTTTTATAGCCATTATTGTACTCTACCCGAAAACTCAAGCTTTTAAACTACTGTGCATATAGAATTCGTGAAAAAACTAGAACTGCGGTATAATTATAAAAACGCCATCTGGCTATTCGAGAATTGGAGGTGTTTTTTGATGAGGATAGGCATTCTCACTGGAGGAGGAGACTGCCCCGGACTCAACGCAGTTATCAGGGGAATCGTCAAGAGAGCACCCAAGGATGTGGAGATACTGGGTTTTATGTACGGTTGGAAAGGGCTTTTGACCGAAGAATACACTCCTCTTACCGATGATGATGTGGAAGGAATACACATCCTTGGGGGGACCATTCTCGGTACGAGCCGTACCAATCCACTCAAAAGCGAGGACACCAAGAAGAAAGTCGTGGAAACCTATGAAAAGCTTGACCTCGATGCCTTGATCGCCATCGGTGGGGATGACACCCTGAGTGTTGCGGCCGTTTATTCTGCTATGAAGCTCAACGTTATTGGTGTGCCCAAAACTATAGACAACGATGTTTCCAACACGGATTACACTTTTGGGTTCCATACGGCCGTCAACGTGGGAGCCGACGCTATAGACAGACTGCATTCCACGGCCAAATCGCACCGACGTATCATCTTCGTTGAACTCATGGGACGAGAAGCTGGTTGGATCACTCTTGAGGCGGGGCTTGCTGCCGGTGCCCATCTGGTACTGATTCCTGAATATCCTCTCACATTGGAGGAAATAGAGCGGATACTTAAGAAACGCATGGAAAACAAGCATTATGCAGTGGTGGCCGTGGCAGAAGGGTTCAAACCCACGGAGCTTGAAGACGTCGTGGCAGACAAGACAGAAGTAGACGCCTTTGGACATATCCGCCTCGGAGGGATCGCGCACTACTTGGCTGAAGTGATCAAACAGAGAACGGGTTACGACACGAGATCGGTAGTCCTCGGACACTTGTTGCGTGGTGGAACGCCCACAGCCTTCGACAGGATCCTTGGGACACGCTATGGTGTAAAAGCCATGGAACTGGTGTTAGAGAGAGACTTTGGAAGAATGGTGGCTTTGAGAGGAAACGAAATCATTTCCGTCCCACTCGAGTACGGCATTGCCACGAAGAAGCTCGTACCCTATGAGTACTATAAGCTCGCCGAAATCTTCTTTGGATGAAGGAGAAGGATGATGAGGTGTATCCATCCTTATGCCTGCTGGGCAGCTCGGGTGATTGAGAAGTACTTGAGGACGGGCAAGGCGCCGTACCCCGATCCAGAAGACGAATCCTTGCCTGAAGAACTATTCCAGAAACGGGCGGGATGCTTTGTAACGCTTCACAGGCTTGATGGCAGTCTAAGAGGATGTATAGGCACCATACTGCCAACACAGAGGAATCTCGCTTTGGAAATCCGAGAGAACGCCATTTCCGCGGCGACGCGAGATCCGAGATTTCCTCCCGTCACCTCGGATGAGCTCGATAAGATCGAGGTCAATGTGGATGTTCTGGGAGAGTTAGAGCCTGTCAGTAACCTCGAAGAACTCGATCCAAAGGTTTACGGAATAGTTGTAACCAGTGGGTATCGTCGTGGTGTTCTTCTTCCAAATCTTCCAGGTGTGGACACTGTGGAAGAACAGCTTCGCATTGCGTCGTTGAAAGCGGGCATTCTTCCTGATGAAACTAGGAAGATCTATCGTTTCAAAGTGGAAAGATACCACTGATTAGAGGTGGGGTAGTATGAAACCTGCGGTGTTTTACGAGGAATTAGAGGGCAACGTTGTTCAATGCAAACTCTGCCCGCACAACTGTGTTCTGAAAGATGGCCAGGTGGGCATTTGCAAAGCGAGAAAAAACATGAAGGGCATGCTTTATTCTCTGAACTACGGTCAGCTGACGAGTATCGCGATGGATCCCATAGAAAAGAAACCCATTTTTCATTTCCACTGTGGGGAGAAAATATTCTCATTGGGAAGCTGGGGTTGCAACTTTAAGTGTCAGTTCTGTCAGAATTGGGAGATTTCTCAGGGAAAGCCCTCCGTGAAACTTGCCAATCCCGAACAGATCGTCGAAATGGCGGTTGCCAACGGTTCTGCAGGCATCGCCTACACGTACAACGAACCGGTGGTGTGGTTTGAGTTCATGCTCGACACTTCAAGACTTGCTGCAAGAGAAGGACTCTACAACGTTGTCGTCACCAACGGATACATAGGCGATGAGGCACTCGAGCTCCTTCTTCAATCCGTTCATGCAATGAACATCGATTTGAAGGGCTTCAACGACGATTTTTACAAGGAGATCGGCGGAAAGAGAAAAGTAGTGATGAAGACCGTAGAAAGGGCCCTGAAAAAGAACGTCCATGTGGAGGTGACCACACTGGTTGTACCAACCAAGAACGACAATTTGGAAGAGCTGGAAGCAGAATTTGAGTGGTTGGCTTCCCTTGATAAGGATATACCCCTTCATCTCAGTCGATACCATCCTGCCTACAAGTACGATCTACCTCCAACATCGGTGGAGTCCTTGAAGGAGCTCTACGAAGTGGCGAAGAATTATCTCAATTTCGTCTATCTTGGAAATGTCTGGGATCCAAAATACGAGAGCACCGTTTGTCCTGATTGTGGAAATATGGTGATTCAACGCCACGGATACGAAGTATCCACGGTAGGAATGACTGAAGACGGGCGGTGCAACGAGTGCGGAAGGCAGATCGCAAAGATGTATTGAAAAAGCGAATAGTTATACAATCCATCGTTTTCTTGACAGCCATTCTCATTTTCCTCGCAGTTGCCCTTTGGATGAACTTCTCGCGTGGGTCTACAGCGTACGTGGAGAAAGACGAATTTGTGTTCGGAACGCTCGTTAGAGTAGTAGTTTCAAGTGAAAAGAGAGATCCCAAAGCGATTGCCGATGCCATGATCCAAGAAATGAAACGGCTCGAATCTAAGTTCCATCCCTATCACGACGGGAATTCGGTGATCTTCAAACTCAACCATGCCACTGGACCTGTAACTGTGGATGAGGAAACAGCGTTTTTGATTTCCAAGTCTCTCTATTACTCCGAAATCACGGCGGGAGCCTTTGATCCCGCACTTGGAAGACTCATCAAGCTGTGGGGCTTCGATTCGCCCGATACGAAGAAGCGTGTTCCAACTTCCGAAGAGATCGCGAAGGCTCTGGAATCTTCCGGATACGCGAATGTGGAGATTCATAGTAAGGAAGTGAGCTTGAAAAACCATGCATGGCTCGATCTTGGTGGCATAGCCAAGGGGTATGCAGTGGATCAAGCAGTGAGGTTGGCCAAGAAGATAGACGAAAATGCCACCGGCTTTGTAGATGCTGGAGGCGACATTGCCATCATAGGGCCGAAATTTGGACAGTTTCCATGGAAGATCGGGATACGGGATCCCCGTGGTGGGCCGCAGGACATCATCGGTGTTGTCTACCTCTCGGAAGGAGCGATAGCGACATCAGGAGATTACGAAAGGTATTTCGAAGTAGATGGGGTGAGATACCATCACATCTTTGATTCAAAGACAGGATACCCTGCTCGCAAGTCTATCAGCGCCACGGTGATAGCGGAGAAGTTGGTGGATGCAGATGCACTTTCCACGGCGGCTTTCGTCTTGGGTTGGAGCAAGATTGTGGAAGGGTTCGTGGGGCTAGGAGCGCAAGCCATGGTCATCGACGCCGAAGGTAAGATTTACAAGACCAAGGGTTTCGTAGCGTATGAAAAGGAATGATCTTCAGTTTTTCAGTCGCCTTGATCTCTTTTTCATTGTGACACCCATCTTCATCGCTTTCTTCATCGCGGCGATACCGCAAGCATCCGGAAAAAATGGGGTCGTAACGGTTTATATAAGCGGTGAACTTGTGTACGAGCAACCGCTCACGCGCACTGCAACATGGGTGGTTAAAAGCGACGGTGAGTATCTCTCTACTCTTGTTGTCGATGGTAGCAAAGAAAAGGTAAAGCTCGTGGATTCCAACTGTCCTCTGAAGATCTGCGAACGTACGGGTTGGGTAGGAATTGGAGGAAGCATTGTGTGTGTACCAAACAAGATTGTAGTCAAAGTAGAAGGGAAGACGAAAGCATCGGAGATAGACATCGTAACTTGGTAGTGGTGGCGGTACTTGCCGCTTTTGGTGTAGCGATATACGTTGTCGAACGTTTGATCCCGTTTCCCTTACCTGTTGGCAGGTGGGGTTTATCTAACTATCCCGTGTTGACCATCATACTCTGTGGGAGAGCTCCAGATGCATTGCTCATTCTCATCGTCAAAAGTGTGGTGGGGTCAATGATAATTGGAAGCTTCCTCTCACCACAGTTTATAATGGGGTTGGGCGGAGGAATATGCGCAGTCTTAGCAATGTGGGCACTTGAAGCTTGCTCGAACAAGGTTTCCGCCGTGAGGGTCAGCGTGACGGGCGCAACTGTGAACAACGTAATCCAGGTGCTTATAGCTTCCGCAATGGTCAAAAATTGGGCGCCAACGGCGTATCTTCCAGTGCTTTTGATCGTCGGTGAAATTTCTGCGGTTGCGAATGCTTATCTCGCATGGAAAACGGTCATCATTTTGAAAGAAGGGAGGTTCATATGAAGGCAAGGAGACTCGTCAGAATAGCACTCTTTTGCGCGATCACTGCAGTGATGGCGCAACTCAAAGTAGATATCGGTCCCGTTCCCATCACTTTCCAAGTACTGGCAGTGATGCTCACCGGATTGTTCCTACGTCCAGGTGAAGCTTTCCTCAGTCAGTTAGTCTATGTGTTGATGGGATTGATTGGTCTTCCGGTCTATGCGGGCTTCCGCTCTGGAGCAGGAATGTTGCTTGGTCCTACTGGTGGTTATCTGGTGGCTTTCCCGATAGCCGCGTTTTTGATTGCCTATTTGCAACCTGCCAAGAAAGGCCCCGTTTGGAAGGTCTTCTCGGCGTTGGCGGGACTTTTGCCCATCTATCTTATAGGTTGGCTCGTGTTGTCGAGCTACGTGGGGGAAATAGGGAAGGCGTTTCAAATTGGCGTTCTTCCTTTTATCTGGATAGACATTATTAAGGCTGTTGTGGCGGGGATTATAATGGAGAGGATTGAGAAATACGTTTCTGGCTTTACGGAGTTAACCTACGAAGAGGCAGACAGATGAAGGTGCTCTTCCCTTTAATTTTAATCTTGCATCCTAATATCTTTGGAGGGGCAAAAATGCATTGAGGAGGGGAAAGATGAGAGCACTCGTTAAAAAAGAAGCTAGACGAGGGGCCATAGAGCTACAAAAAGTTCCGAAACCTTCAGATCTGGGACCTCGAGAGGTCCTCATACGCGTCAACAGGGTCTCCATATGTGGATCGGATGTGCACATTTACGAATGGAACAAATGGGCCGCATCGCGCATACGGCCTCCAAGGATCATCGGTCACGAGTTTACCGGAGAGGTTGTCAAGCTTGGAAGCGATGTGGAGCTCGTCAAAGAAGGAGACATAGTGGTTGCCGAGTCCCACATTCCATGCATGGCATGCTATCAATGTAGAACTGGCAAGATGCACGTGTGCCGCAACACGAAGATCATTGGGGTAGATGTGGATGGCGCTTTCGCCGATTACGTCAAACTACCCGAAGTGGTCCTTTGGAAGATAGACCCTTCCATTCCTGCAGAGTACGCGTCGGTTATGGAGCCTTTGGGAAACGCCATACATACAGCTTCGGTCGCCAATCTCAGCGGCAAGTCGGTTCTCATAACCGGTGTGGGACCTATAGGTGCTATGGCCATCGCGGTTACAAAGGCATCGGGATCGGCGCCCATTATCGCTGCGGAGATTAAACCTTATCGCATAAAAATGGCCAGGAAGATTGGAGCAGATTACGTAATCAATCCTACAGAGCAAGATTTAGTGGAAGAAGTTATGAAGATAACCGAAGGTAATGGGGTAGACGTCTTTCTGGAAATGTCGGGAAACCCCAAAGCGCTTGCAGATGGCATAAAAGCCGTAACCAATGGTGGGAAGGTTTCGGTGCTCGGTGTATATGATGGTCGGATCGAGTTCGATATGAACCTTGCGGTCTTCAAGGCTCTCACTATCTACGGCATTACAGGAAGAGAGATGTTCAAAACGTGGCATGTTGCCACACAGATGCTCAAGTACAAGCAACTCGATCTTTCCTCCGTGGTTACCCACGTGCTGGATTTTGACGATTGGGAAGAAGGCATGGAACTCATGCAAAGCGGCAATTGTGGCAAAATAGTGTTGAAATTGAACGATTAAGGGGAGGGATGATGATGCCCATTTGGGAAGAGTTGAAACAGGAAGTTGAAACCCTCAAAGGAAGCGGCTTGTATCTTCGAATACGTCGTATATCTAGCCCACAGGGCGCGTGGTTTGTTGTAGACGGGAAAAGAGTATTGAACCTATGCTCGAATAATTATCTCGGCTTGGCAAGTGAGCCGCGCCTTAAGGAAGCGGCCAAACGAGCGATCAAAGAGTGGGGAGTTGGACCTGGAGCGGTGAGAACCATAGCGGGTACCCAAGACCTCCACATTCAGTTAGAGGAAGCCTTAGCGAGATTTAAAGAAGTTGAGGCAACTCTCGTTGTGCAGTCTGGATTCAACGCTAATCAAGCCGTGATTCCCGCGATCACTACCGAGGAAGACGCCATACTTTCAGACGAGCTTAACCATGCGAGTATCATCGACGGGGTAAGGCTTTCCAAGGCCAGGCGATATGTGTGGAAACACAGAGACGTTCAAGACCTGGAAAGAAAGCTACAAGAAGCTATCAAAGACGGAGCGAAGAGAAAACTCATTATCACCGATGGTGTTTTCAGCATGGATGGCGATTTGGCACCGCTTCCTGGCATCGTGGAATTGGCAAAGGAGTACGACGCCGTGGTTATGGTGGACGATGCCCATGGTGAAGGCGTGCTCGGAGATCATGGACGCGGTATCGCGAGCCACTTCGGTCTTACGGGACAGGTGGACATAGAGATTGGTACGCTTTCGAAAGCTTTCGGCGTAGTAGGCGGATATATCGCTGGGAAGGCGGAACTCATAGAGTATTTGAAGCAGAAGGCACGTCCATTCCTTTTCAGTAGTTCGCTCTCACCTGCAGATACCGCTGCTGCGTTGGAAGCGGTGAAGATACTCGAGGAATCCGACGAACGTGTCAAGCGCCTTTGGGAAAACGCCGACTATTTCAAAAAGCAATTGCAATCCCTCGGATTCGACGTGGGACATAGCGAAACTCCTATCACTCCAGTGATGCTCTACGACGCGAAGGTTGCTTCTGAATTCAGTGTGAGACTTTTTGAAGAAGGTATATTCGCACAGTCCATAGGTTATCCAGTAGTGCCAAAAGGTAAGGCTCGGATACGCGTGATGATTAGTGCCGTTCACACTAAAGAGGATCTGGACTTTGCTGTTTCCAAATTTGAAAAGATTGGCAAAGAGTTGGATGTGATCTGAAGCGTGGACGGGAAGGATTTTCTTCACAAGTACGGTTGGGCTCTGATCATTGCCGTTACCGCGGTTGTCGTATTGTTAGGTTGGTTCCTGAGTTTGGTTTTTTCTGGGAAGTTTCTCGTCAGTCCAGTGTTAGTCAACTTCGGACCATTTCAGATACGCTGGTACGGGTTATTGATAGCTTCCGCGATTCTGTTGGCTTACTTCATCGCTCGTTCACAAGCATTGAAAGAGGGAGTAAACGAAGATCATCTGATAGAAGCCCTTTTGTGGGGTGTTGTTGCCGGTGTTGTTGGAGCTAGGCTCTATTATGTTGCATTTAACTGGGGGTATTACTCCGAGTATCCGCAAGACATCTTTAAGATCTGGCAGGGTGGGCTGGCTATCCATGGGGGGATTTTTGGGGCGATCATTTCAACATTCATCTACACGCGATTTCGCAAAGGTGTCACCTTCAATTTCTTGCAGGGATTGGATATCTTCACCTCGGCTCTTCCTCTAGCGCAAGCCATTGGTCGCTGGGGTAATTTCTTTAACTACGAAGCTTACGGTAGTCCGACATCTGTTCCCTGGAAAATGTACGTTCCTCCATCACATAGGATGCCGGGATACGAGAATTTTGAGTACTTCCACCCCACGTTCCTTTACGAGTCTTTGTGGGATCTGGCAACCTTCTTAGTCGTTTTCACGTACCATCGTAAGTTCCGTAAAAGATTCGGCGAGACCGCAGCATTGTATTTCGTCATGTACTCGGCGGGCAGGTTTGCGATAGAGTCTTTGAGGTTGGACAGCCTCTACGCGGGTGAATTTCGGGTGGCACAGTTGGTGAGTGCGATTCTCATGATAGTCGGCGCTTTCCTGCTTTTTGCGCTCAGAAAATGGGGTAAACCTGTTCGCCGAAAGGAACTTCAAAGAAGCGAGGAGATGGTGAAATGATACGGAGTATAGTGGTTACCCTAATCCTTTTCTTCGCTATCGTGCTTTTCATGTTCTTGGTTATCCCATGGATCACAGGATGAGTGGTGTCATTCTTTTTCGTTTATCTCTGCTTGGGTGTCACAAAAGTGAGCCTCCCGCATTCAATGGTGGTACCATTGAAATATCTCAAAACAAGAAAGAAAGCACAAATGAATGATTCCACAGAAACTTACAAAAAGCGATATTGTAAAGATCATTGAGCAATTGGACAAGCTTTTGCCTTCTAACTTTGTTAACAAACAAGGCAGAAGTAGAAGAAAGCCTTATTGCGACAAGGACAACTTGAAATCTTCCATCTTATTGAAGCTATGCAGCATCTTGTATTGATTCAGAACTGGATGGCAACAACAGCCGAAGCGAACACTTCTCTTCACCGTTTCAGAATCCCTCACGATCATACAGCATCACGAGCGCCGAGTGAGCATCTTCTACTCTCCCCCTTGATTCCACATTGCAGAATGCTTGTCTTGCGGAGCGCCGAAGCGAGCACTCAAACAAATGGGCACCGAGTACTTTCACTCCATTGCTTCAGAATCCCTCACGATCACACAGCCTCACGAGCGCCGAGTGAGCATCTTCTACTCTCCCCCTTGATTCCACATTGCAGAATGCTTGTCTTGCGGAGCGCCGAAGCGAGCACTCATACAAACGGGCACCGAGCTACACGGATGTAGCGAGCATGAAGCTGAAACAGGATGTTGAATCTTCATGGTAGTGCCCGTTTG
>QNAP01000056.1 GCA_003641795.1 Thermotogae bacterium
AGGATATCTCGTATCTCGTCTTCGCTTTCCAAGCCAGCTTGTTCTCCTATGTCGGGTCTACCACCGGCTCCTAAGCCTCGCGTGATGTTCTTACCTATCTGTAACTTCTTTTCCGCTTTGCATGCTTCAAGAACTTGAAGATCGGTGTTTATCGCCACAAACTCCACTCCGTGTATACCCGACTCCACCATCCTGTTGACGGCATTGTTGCCAGCACCGCCAACCCCGATTACTTTTATGGTTGGACTCATCTTTGGAAGCCTTTTGGCTTCGTTCATGAGTTCGAAACCCATGCTGCTCACTCCTTCACCATCCGAATAACTCGCGAAGAAAATCCAGAAATCCCGTTCGTTTCTTCTTCGGAGCTTGTTCGAGTTCCTTTCGAGATTCCACCATTAGTGCTCCAACGCAGGCCGAGTAGATGGGATCCCGCAACACTTCATCTGGTCCTTCTACTGGTGTGTGCGAACCACCCTCTGGGTTGCCGGTTCTCACGAATCCTTTGAACACTTCGGCAGAGGTGTCCACTACACCTGGTAGTTTGGCTCCCCCACCTGTCAGGATCACAGAAGATGGTGCAAACTCAACGAAAGGAATCGTAGAGGACGAAAGAATCTCGAAAGCAACCTTTCGGGCGCGATTGAGAATCTCTCTCAGGCGCGCGTAGATCACCACAGAAAGTTCATGTTTTCTGATCTTCCGTCTAGTTCTGCCGTCCAACCCGTAATAGTCGATTTCGGTGTTGGCATCTGGGAGGTTCATAGACGCATGCCCGAAGTTCTTAACGAGCCGTTCGGCTTCTGCGATGGAAGTATGGAGAACCTTGGCAACATCTTTGATCACATATTTGAATCCCAGCGTGCTCACTGCTAACGCCACCGGGACACTGTTTACGAAGGAGGTCACGGTCACGAAGGAGTGTCCGAGATCCACCACGAAGCTTCCTTGCTCTCTTTCCGCTTCCGTGGTGGTAGCATACCCGGCAGCGATGCCCGGAGAATAAAAACTCACCAGAACATCGCCCGCGATCCCTTGCAAGATTTGTTTGATCGAATCGCCTTTTGCAGACGACACAGTAGCGGTGTAGGCGTCCACTGACAGTTTTTGTGCCTCCAATTCTAATGGGTTTATCACCTTTCGAGTACCATCCAGCGTGTACTGCATCGGAAAGACGTGAAGAACAGTTGTGGGTTTCACTTCGAACCCCTTTTCTCCCCCTAAACTGCTGAGGAGTTCCCTCAGGATTGTTTCATCGATCACGACGGGACCTTCCGAATCAAGATCGATCTCGTGATTTGACCGTGAAATGGCGTAAGAATCATCACTGAAGACAGCCCTTATCTCTTCGTAACCGGTTCGCCCAATCTGCGTACTGATCTCATCCAACACGGCTTCCACACTTTCTTTTAGTGCTACAGCGTCTTTTATCCCGGAGGTGTCTATACCGCGAGTCCGGGTTTGAGCGTACCCCAGCACTTCGAACCCTGAGGGAGAGCTCCGCACCGCGATCCCTTTAACCGCTGAGGTGCCGATGTCTAAAACCACCACGTTACCACGTTTGCCCATTTCACCACCCCACCCTCAGCACACTTCCATCGTTTAGTATTCTCAGGGAAACGTTTCTCCATTTAGAGGTGACACACTCAACAAAGACTTCTGGATGTTCGAAAACGATCTCCCAATCTGCAAACTCCACTTTCTTTCTACCTACCGCGTAGACAACTTTGTGCGATACCATTACATCTGACACATAGTTCACCAGGTCTGGGAAAAGATAAACGATCTTGGATATAACGACTAGGCTATCGTTTGATAAACGATTTCTGTAGCCGGATTCGATCTCCCATTTTACGTCAGAAAAAACCCATTCCTTGGGATTGGGTAATGCAACACTGGAACCCACGATCCTCCCAGCTGTATCGATTCTATAATACACCCCTTCATCAAATATCCAAAGGTTTGGTAGAATTCTTTCATTGCCGAAAGGTTCCGTAGCTTCTTTTTCTGTCAGCATCAGCAAGCATTCAAAGATGCTTGTCAATAGCAAAACCACGATAACCCACTTCAGTCGAAAAGCTTCTTCACGCATTCCTTCATATGTCGAGATCGCTCACCTTAAGAGCATTTTGTACGATGAAAGTTCGGCGTTCATCTACGTTCTCTCCCATGAGCACCGATAACACCAGATCCGCTTCTTCGGCGTCTTCTACCGAAATTCTTATCAGCTTGCGTGATGCGGGATTCATTGTCGTTTCCCATAACTGAGATGGGTTCATTTCCCCCAAACCTTTGTAGCGTTGCACCTCAATCTTTTGACCATTCAGCTGTTCTCTGAACGCTTCCAACTCCTCATCACTATAGAGATAATGAATTTCCTTTCCGAGTCGGACCGCGTACAAGGGGGGAACTGCGCTGTATATATATCCCATTTCGATCAAAGGCCTCATGTATCGATAGAATAACGTCAACAGGAGTGTCCTTATGTGAGCTCCATCTACATCGGCGTCCGTCATGATTATGATCTTTCCATAACGCAACTTGCTCAGATCGAAGTCCTCACCTATTCCTGTTCCGATGGCTACAAGTATGTCGCCTATCTGCTCATTTTTCAGCAGCTTGTCGAGCCCGGATTTCTCCACATTGAGTATCTTCCCTCTAAGGGGTAATACCGCTTGAAAGTTTCTATCTCTCGCTTGTTTTGCTGATCCACCCGCGGAATCTCCCTCCACAATGAAAAGCTCGCTGGATGCGAGGTCGTTGGAGATGCAATCCGCCAGCTTTCCAGGAAGTGTGGTGCTTTCAAGGGCATTCTTTCTCCTCACCAAGTCTCTTGCACGCTTGGCTGCAATTCTCGCTCGCGCCGCGCTGATGACGCGCTCAATAATCACCCTGACAATCTTTTCATTTCGTTCAAAGTACTCGGAAAGCCTCTCTCTGAAGATCTTGGATACCGCTTCATAGACTTCTTCGTTGCCCAGTTTTGCCTTGGTCTGTCCTTCAAACTGAGGTTCTTTTACCAGAACGGAAATTACTGCAACGAGGCCTTCCCTTACATCGCTTCCTTGCAAGGAGAGATCCTTCTCTTTGATCATGTTCAGTTTCCGTGCGAAATCGTTGACCAATCTCGTGAGAACTGATTTGAAGGCTGTCTCGTGCGTTCCACCTTCAATGGTATTGATGTTGTTCACATACGATTTGATCAACGATTCGTAGTCTTTCGTATAGGCAAAGCCAATGGTTGCTCTCGTCCCTTCCCATTCTCCCTCGAGAACTATGGGGTCGTGCAACACTTTCTTGCCTTTGGAAAGATGTTTCACGAATTCACCTATACCACCATCGAAACGGTAAATTCTTTTCTCACCAAGGCGTTCATCAGAGAATTCGATCCCCAATCCCGAGTTCAAATATGCCAGTTCTCGAAACCGCATGTCCAAAACCGCGAAATCGAACTCCAGCGTGGTGAAAATCTCTGGATCAGGTTTGAAGATTGTGACCGTTCCGGTCCGATGGGATTCACCCACAGTTCGCAGTGGTGTCACAGCTTTTCCTCGCTCGTATCGTTGATGGTATACCTTTCCATCTCTGTGCACGTAGATTTCTATCCATTCCGAGAGCGCATTGACCACCGATAATCCCACACCATGGAGACCACCACTCACCTTGTAGCTATCATGAGAAAACTTGCCCCCAGCATGGAGAGTGGTCATCACGATTTCAAGGGCGCTTTTCTTCTCGTCTGGATGAATATCAACGGGTATGCCTCGACCGTCATCCTCCACTAAAACGCTTCCATCACGCCTGATGACAATCCTTATCTTGTTGCAGAAGCCAGCCATGGCTTCGTCTATGCTGTTATCAACGATCTCGTATACGAGGTGGTGTAACCCTCGCTTCCCCGTAGAGCCTATGTACATCCCCGGTCGCTTCCTGACCGCTTCGAGTCCCTTGAGGACTTTTATACTTGACGCGTCGTATCTTTCCATCTCTTCACCCTCCTGATCACTACCCGCTTTACCAATCTTTCCTCCAATACTTGGTTGATTTTTTCTGCGATCTGGCGAGACATGAAAGAAAGTTCTTCAAGCCAGATAGGGTCATCGGTCACTACATAGAGAATCCCATCAGAAAAATCCTCTACCCAGGACCGTTCCGCTACTTCTTCACCCACGATTTCATCCCATTTCTTTCCCACACCAAGGACCAAAATCTTCTTGTACAAACGATCTTTTTTTGCCAAGTCTCTGAAGATCTTTCCAATGGTCAACATCATCCGCTCACATCCAATAGATGTCGTTGGAAGATATCTCTTCCCTCAGATTATCCATCAACAGCTTCGTCAGTCCGTTTACGGTCGTATCGATGTACAACCGCAAAAAGCGTTTCACAGGAACAATTCCACCGCTTGTATGAGTTAGAAACATTTCACTAGCTTCTAAGGCTTCCCACAGCTCCACTGGGCGTTCTTCCACCGACAGCTCCAGACGCTTCGCGGTGTTGAGAACCACCATTCGAGTTATTCCGGGAAGCACGCCACTTTCGACATCCGGTGTTATCAACTTTTCTCCAATGACGAAAAACACGTTAGAAAACGTACCTTCCGTGATTTGACCAAGCATGTTGAGTATGATCATCTCATAATAATCGTTCTTTGAGAATCTGGACAGGAGGATGTCAGGGCGCGAAAGAAACTTCACGTCTGGCGGACAAGACTCTCTCGGTGTCCTACGAAATTTGGAGTGCCCTACCCTGACGCCTTCGTCGTAAATCCACGATGGCACGTGAAGCGGCTCTGCGTAAATGTAAAGTGCTGGTTTTTGCCCGTCACCAGTGGTCAAGATGATGCGAAACCGGAATTCCATCTTCGCATCTCTTCTCTCAACACGTCTTAAAAACTCCTCCATGATCTCACGCAAGTGGGTTGTGTCAAGGTCGACATTCACACCTATAGCTGCGGCAGAGCCCTTCAATCTTTCCAGATGTAAGCACAAGGCGAAGGGTTCCCCATTCCATGTTCTCACCGTTTCGAAAATTCCTTCGCCGAAGAGAAAACCTCTGTCCACGGCGGGTATACTGGCTTCGCTTGCGTCAACCCACTTTCCGTTCAAATAGAATCCCGCAATCAAGATACAACTCTTCTCCTTTCGACTTCAACGTCCGAGCCGTTGCTTCAATGAATCCCGAGTCTTTCGTTGGTAAAGTGCACTTTATGTAGTATTCGTCATATCCCCATGACAGTCCATCCTCTTCTTCCACCAGTACCGTTCTCTTCCTGCCAATGTGGCGTCGGAGATACCGTTCGGTTGATTGATGGGCAATGGCTCTAAGAAATCTTGCCCTCCTCTTTTTAGTGGTACCATCGATCTGTCCGTTCATTCTGAATGCCGGCGTTCCTTTCCTGGGGGAGAACCTGAAGATGTGAACACGCGAGAAATCAAAGCGCTCGAGTAAGAGGAGTGTTTTCGAGAATTCTTCTTCCGTCTCCCCGGGAAATCCAACAATGATGTCGGTACTCACGGAAAAAAGCGGATCTATCTTTCGGAGTTTTTCCACTATCTTGAAGAAATCCGCTGTCTGGTAGGATCGATTCATTCTTGAAAGCACTGAATCGGAGCCACTTTGAAGTGATATGTGTAAATGGGGACAGAGCTTCGGTGTGGCCAGTATCGAAATAAGGTCATCATCGATATCCTCTGGATTCAAGGAGCTCAGTCGAATCCTAAACTCGCCTTCCACGTTGATCAGCACCTTCAAAAGATCTACCAGGGAACCTCCGCGTTCCTTCCCGTAACGTCCGAGATTCACACCGACCAAAACTATCTCTCGAAAGCCTTTCTCGACGAGATGTGTGACCTCTTCCGCTACCAAGGAAACGGGTTTGCTTCGGATAGCACTTCCCCTCGCGATTCTGATAGCACAGTAACTGCACGCTCTGTCACAACCATCTTCCACTTTCACAAAAGCACGCGTCTTTTCCCAAGAATCTGCTGAGATCTTCTCTCCTAATTCTTCGTTTCTCCAAAATGTACGATTCACATCGAAGATCTCGCTTCTTCCGTGGAGTACCTCCTGTACAACTGGGACTATTTTCTTTTTCTTCTCCAGGCTAACGATCGCGTCCACTTTGAAATGCTCGAACCTGTTCAGATCGGTCTGTACGGCACAACCAGTCACGACAACTTTCGAATGCGGGTTGAAACGTCTCACATGTCGAATCTTTTGGAACAGTTTTCTTAGGGCTTCTTCCGTAACAGCACATGAATTGAAGATGACCACGTCAGCCTCTTCAACCCTTTTCAATACAAATCCCGCGTTGAGTAATTGTTCTTTCATCAGCTCTTCCTCGTACTGGTTTATCTTGCACCCAAAGGTGATGATGGAAAACTTGCAGGGTTCAACCACCTTTCTCCATAGCTCCCTTCAATACGCCCATTCGCGTTACGATGCCCACGAGTCTGCCTTGATCATCGACCACAGGCACAACCTTCAATCTACGGCGAATGATCAGATCTGCAACGTGTATCAACGAATCTTCTTCTTTAACCGTAACCGCAGGAGTCCTCATGTATTGGGATACGGTATGTTCTTTAATCTTCTGCAATCGCTGTACGAGTTGATGGGTATCGGGTAAAAAGGACACGGATTGCAACAAAGAGAAGTAGCTTGGCACCGCAGCGTTGATTACGTCGTTTTCACTGATGTAGCCCACCACCACCATGTTTTCATCCACCACTGGCAACCCTGAAAACGATTGCATGGAGCAAATCCTCACAAAATCTTCCACTGTCTCGTCTTCGAAAACTGCCGAGATATCCCGTATCAGAACGTCTTTAACCTTCATTCGATCACCACCCGTGTCATACCGCACTTCTGACTTCGAACGCGTCGAGATACTTTTCGATCTCGGAGATACTCAGAGCCGATTTTTCCACATACTTTGTCTCCGCAATAGCTGCTGCCATGCCATATTTCAAGGCTTCATAGTAGCTCAATCCACGATCGATACCGTAGACAATACCTGCCACGAAGGCATCTCCTGTTCCAAAGAGATGCGATTTTTCCACCTTTTCTTTGGAGGTAAAAACCCATACACCTTCCTTCGTTGCCACAATATCGCTGACCACTTGGTACGAGATGACCGCTGCTTCTGCCCCCAACCTGATGAATTCCTTTGCGAGTTCAACATAATCTTCAAGCGTTTCCAAAGATCTGTCGAAGACCGTTTGCGTTCTACGAAGATCTGGCCGTACCACGTGTGGGCAATCGTTTCTCACCACCTCTTCAAAGAACCTTCCGATTCCTTCCACGATCACAGTTTTTTTCTGCTGCTTCGCACGACGCACGAGATCCATACAGTAACCCGCGCTCACTCCGGGAGGTACGCTGCCAGAGATCACCACCGTGTTAACTCTCGAAAGAGTCATAATGTAACGCTTCAGAAAAACATCCATGGTTTTCTCGTCGACTTTCGGTCCGCTGGAATTTATTTCCGTTATCGTGTCTTTAATTGGATCCACTATGGCGATGTTTTCTCTCGTTTCTCCCGACGTGTACACGAAATTGGTGGTGATTCGAGGATGTAATCTTCTCAGTTCCTCTTCGAGAATCCGTCCGGTATATCCTGCAAGAATGCTCATCGCCACCACAGAGATGCCCAAAACATCCAGCAACATAGCAACATTGATCCCCTTACCTCCGGGGGTCATCGCTGAACTTTCGGGTCCCGTTAAACGATGCAGTTGATTGACTTCGAAATTGGGCACAATCAACTGACGGTCAACCGCTGGGTTAAGGGTTACAGTGGCAACCCGCATCTGCTTCCCTCCAATCACAGAAGTCTTTGTGCGGACTCAGTGTGTCCTCATTACGTAGTCTCTGGGATCACCTTCAAAAACAATTTTACCATCTTTCAAAGCAACGAAGAAATCCGCGGAGTGAAGAAAACGACGTTCGTGACGGGTGGATACCAGCACAACTCTCTTGCTTTTAGAGCTACGTAGCATTTCAACGAGTCTATTCAGTTTCTCGTCGTCTACGTGATCGAAAATGCCATCGAAAAGCAGCACTTTCGCCGGTTTTACCAACGCCAGCAAAGCAAGGAAAGCCGTTCGCTGGGAAGAAGGGGTGGTACTGAGGGGCATCTGAGGTTTTTCGAGAAGGGGATGGAGGTCCAGCAAATTGATCATTTCAAAAGCGCTTTTGGCCAAGTCCCTCACGCTGAGATCACTCAGCACTTTCGTTGCTTCTCCGACTCTCAGCGATCCGACGGCTTCTATCATCGAGGCATCTACGTATGTTATCTCCGTGCGCACCAACTTCTTGGGGATAGTATCGATAGGGCGGTTATTCAGAAAGACTCTTAAGCTTTGAAAGCTCGATCTCTTATCATTCAACCCAGCAATAGATCTTAAAAGAACCGTTTTTCCCGATCCTTGAGATCCGTAGATTGCGATCAATTTGTTCGGAGGAAAGATCAAAGAAATGGTGGTAGCCTGAGAATCATCATTTCCAGCAGCACGGGGTAATCCCTCAACTCTTACCAGTTATTTCCGCCTCCTCGTTTTTCTCGTCTTGAAAGTTCTTTAAGGGTTTACGTGGTTTCGAAGAATTCATACGACTTTTCAGTTCATCTTCAGCTATTTGGATACCTTGTTTGCTCATCTTCAAAAGCTCTATTTGAGAAACTGTTCTCGGATTCTTCGTGGTACCCAACAAAATCCCTCCCACATTTGTGCCTCCGCTTTAGTATAAACTCTCGCTCTTTACTCGAGCCTTAGGTCTCCTTTAAGGTTTCTTCGATCGTTTGTGACCGAACGGAACGACCTTGAAGCCGCAACCCGTTGGCGACGGTGTAAGGAAAAGGGGGCAACTTGAAAACGTAGTACAATGTAAGACAATCGTTTTTTCAAGGTTTCAAAAGCAAAACAACAATTTCGCGTGGTTTCAAAGTTGAGAGTCTTCGAACTCAAGCTCATTAGATCAAAGGAGCCGGCGTTGAATACCGAGATTCTTCTTTTAGACCGACGCATACTAGGATGTCTCAGATGTCTCAAAAATCAGTAACAATCCACAACATCAGCGACCTTTTTGGAGGACGATTGTTCAGGACATTGAACATAACATAGAGGAGGGAGTGGAGAATCTCTCACGCTCACACAGCTCGCACTCGTTTTCTTCCTCGTTCACGTCCACAAAACGACCCACGCGAAGATTCAGCATCCTGCTTCAGCTTCGCTCTCATCCGCATCCA
>QNAP01000057.1 GCA_003641795.1 Thermotogae bacterium
GAATCTTGTACGTCCTTGCCAACCTTTGTAGCCTCGAGCTTCCATTGCAAGGGCAATTTCTTCAGCTCTCTTTAGTGACAGAACGATCAGTGGAATGGCGACACTCAGAATGCCCCTCAATTTTCCAGTGAATCTGCGGTCGTCTATGGGAGCTCCCCGAGATGCCTGAGCTTTGAGGATGTTTTCTGCTTCTTCAGCCATTACCGGGACAAAGCGTATCGATATGGAAATGACGAGAGCCAATTCATGAGCGAAACGTCTCATACCGGGAACTCGTCCAAAGAGATCTTCCACCGCATCCGATAGCTCGATAGGTGATGTGGTGAGAGTCATTAAACTGGCACAGATCACCACAAATACAAGTCTGGAGATCACTTCCAGTGCTAAAAATAAACCTTCAGAATGAACAACAAGGGGACCAAGCTTGAAAAGAACTTCTCCGTAACCCGAGAAGAGCTGAAAAACTCCAGCAAGGAGTATCAAAAACCAGATGCTTTTGACCGAACGCAACAGAAACCTCGTGGAGATCTTGGAAAGAAATACGAGTACGCCAAGGAAAGTGTAAATCACAAAATAACCATGCACTGTGTGCACGGCAAAAACAGTTACGATGAGACCTGTAAAACTCAGGAGCTTCAGTCGCGGATCGAGAGCGTGTATTATGGAATTTCCGGGAACGTATACACCTATGGGTATGCGTGGGAGAAAATCAGCTCACTCCTCCCCATTCAAAACTGCTGCACAACGTGGGCACGTAGCCGGCCACTTTGGCTCCTTACCGACGTCTTCGGAAATCTTCCAACACCGCTGGCACTTCTCACCCTTTGCCCTTTCAACATGAATGAGTGCCCCTTCTCCACGATAAGCCCGCTCATCGTTCTCCACCGTGCCGATAGCAACCTGAGACACGATGAAGAGATCGGCCAAATCCTCCGGTTTCATTCCTTCAACGACACGAGCAACTGACGAATCGAAAACTTGGAAAGTTACTCTCGCGTCGAGTGAGTGTCCTATGAGTTTCATGGTTCGAGCTTCTTCCAAAGCTTTCAAGACATCAGATCTCAACGCCAAGAGCAGTTGCCATTTACGCTCCAATCCCTCATCTTCCACAGCAGGGTCGGGTTCTGGCCACTCTTCCACTTGCACGGTTTTATACCGTCCACCACCCCCGGGTAGATACGAGTAAACTTCTTCCATGGTGAAACTCAGTATCGGCGCGAGCATTCTGTTGAGTGCTATGAGTACCTCGTACATGACAGTCTGCGCCGCCCTTCTTTTGACGGAATCTTTCCTTTCTGCGTAGAGCCTATCCTTAACCACGTCTAGATAAAAAGCGCTCATGTCGTTGTTGCAGAACCTGTTCACCAGGTAGTAAACCTTGTAGAACTCGTAGTTTTCATACGCCTCAGTGACTTCAGTGATCAATCGGTTGAGCTTTACCAAAGCCCATCGATCTATCTCCAGCAAGGAGCTCTTTTCCACAGCATCGGTAACGGGATCGAAGTCGTGTAAGTTGCCCAAGAGAAAGCGTATGGTGTTGCGTATCTTCCTGTACGTTTCGGCATGTTGTGCAAGTATACCCATAGAGAGTCGGACATCATCGTGATAATCGGTGGATGCCACCCAGAGTCTGAGGATATCGGCGCCGTATTTGTGGATGATTTCTTCTGGATGCACCACGTTTCCCAGGGATTTGGACATGGCACGTCCTTTGTCATCTTTGACAAAACCATGCGTTAAGACACTCTCGTACGGCGCCATGTCGTGAGCAGCCACTGAAAGAAAGATGGATGACTGGAACCAGCCACGATGCTGATCGCTACCCTCCAGGTACATGTCGCAAGGGTATGCTTGATCCGAATCTTGCACCAAAACAGTCTCGAAGGAGGAACCTGAGTCTATCCAAACATCGAGGGTATCCGTCTCTTTTCTGAAATGTGTGCCACCACAGTGAGGGCAGGCAAAGCCTTCTGGCAGGAAATCATCTACTGGTCTGGCATACCAAGCGTTGGAACCTTCCTCTCTCACGATGTCTATGACTCTATCCAACACGCTTTCGTTGAGAATGGCGTTTCCACAGTTCTCACAGTAAAGTGCAGGTATGGGTGTTCCCCAGTAGCGCTGTCGAGATATGCACCAATCAGGCCGCTCCTCCACCATCGAGCGGATCCTGTTCATTCCCCAATGTGGATACCACTTCACTTTGTCGATCTCGCGGAGTACCCGCGCACGGAGACTGCTGGCGTCCACACTGATGAACCACTGAGGGGTTGCTCGAAAGATGATGGGCTTCTTACATCGCCAACAATGAGGATATGAATGCGTGACTTCTTCTTCGGCTACCAGATAACCCGTTGTTTTCAAATCTTCGATGATCTTTGGATTGGCGTCTTCAATGAAGAGTCCCACGTATTTACCGGCATCTTTTGTGAAGATACCGGCGTCGTCAACTGGTGAAAGTATTGGCAAACCGTGGACCTTGAATCCGCAAAGATAGTCTTCTTCACCGTGTCCTGGTGCTATGTGGACACAACCTGTACCCGTTTCCATATCGACGAAGTCTGCGGTGATGATCTTTGATTCTCTTTCGACAAACGGATGTAGAGCCACTGTGCCTTCCAGCGTTGTCCCCTTGAAGCGCTCCAAACTGTTGAAATTTTCCGCTTTTGCGCGTTTCAATACATCCTCCAAGAGTTTCTCAGCGAGGATCCATCTCTCTCCGTTCACTTCAACTTTCACGTAGATCTCTTCTGGATGGACTGCTATCCCGGTGTTAGCGGGCAACGTCCACGGCGTGGTCGTCCATATCAGGAGGTAGGTGTTCGCTTCATCCTTCAACGGAAATTTCACGTAGATCGAGGGAGAAATATGGTCGTGGTACTCCACCTCAGCTTCCGCAAGGGCCGTTTTACAATGGGGACACCAGTATATGGGTTTTTCTTCACGGTAAACGGCACCGTCTTCGACAAGTTTTTTGAGAATCGAGAGAACGTTAGCTTCGTAAGCAGGATCCAATGTCAGGTAGGGATTCTTCCAATCTCCTCGCACACCCAAACGCTTGAATTCTTCTCTTTGAATGTTCACGAAGCGAAGCGCGTACTCTTTGCATTTTTGTCTCAGCTCCATGGGGGAAACACTCTTGAGATCTTCAAACTGGCTTGCCACCTTGAGCTCTATGGGCAGACCGTGGGTATCCCATCCGGGGACGTAGGGAGTGTCGAATCCTCGCATTGTCTTGTATTTCATCACAATATCCTTCAGCACTTTGTTGAGTGCCGTGCCGATGTGTATATGACCGTTGGAGTAAGGCGGACCGTCATGAAGTACGAACTTTGGTCTGCCTTTCCTCATCTGGCGAACGTAACTGTAGAGATCGAGCTCTTCCCACTTCTTCAGTATCTGAGGCTCCTTTGATGTGAGATTGGCTCTCATCGGAAAATCCGTTCTTGGAAGGTTCAACGTTTCTTTGTAGTCCAAAGCGTCTACCTCCTCAGTTGAGTAGTTTTGCGATCGTCTCACGGAGCTCTGTGAAGTCCATAGACTTCACCACGTAAGCATCGGCAGCCCACGAGGAGAGATCACTTTTATAGTGTGAATAGGCGGTGAGCAGGACGATTTTGGCGTTCCGCTTCATTTCACGGATCTTACCCGCCAGTTCGAGCCCGTTCATACCCGGCATTTCGATGTCTACAGTTATGAGGTCGTATCCGTTTTCGGACAGCTTTTTGAGTGCCTCCTCCGCATTTGGGGCGTCGTCCACGTCGTATCCAGCATCCATGAGTTCTTCCTTGATAAGAGTCCTCATGTTATCCTCGTCTTCAACCACCAAGATTCTCGCCATGACATCTATTCCCCCTTTCTCACCGGGTTTACTGGAATTATCACCGTAAAGGTGGTACCATCTTCATTGGATTCCACCAATATCCTTCCACCATGCTCGTCTTCCACTATTTTCTTACATATGGGAAGACCCAACCCGGTACCGTAAGTCTTCGTCGTGAAAAACGGCATGAAGATCTTATCGATTGTGTCCTTTGGTATGGGCTCACCATCGTTCCAGACTTTAAAGAAGGCACTGTTCCCTTCTATTCCTACCTCCACTTCGATGAAACCGCTAACATCGCACGCCTCGATAGCGTTCTGGATGAGATTTATGACAACCTGTTTTATTCGAGACCTATCGACGTTGACCACGACCCCGTTTGCCAACCCGGTGGTTTTCAGCTTTATACCCTTGTGTTTGATTTTATCACTGTAAAGTTCCAGCACATCTCGAATCAGCTCTCCTAGATCCACTGGCTCGAACTCTAAACGTCTTTTTTCTCTGCTGAACTCCAAGATTTCACCAACGATTCCTTCCAGCCTTTTGGCTTCATCTTTGAGTATTGAGAGATAGTTGCGCGCGGTTTCAGGGTCTTCGAGTTTCTTTTCAAGACGTTTCACGAATCCTCCTATTACCACGATGGGGTTTTTCAACTCGTGAGCTACGCGTGCTGCCATCTCTCCGAGTATGGTGAGCCTTTCTTGTTTTTTGAGTTCCATCTCGAGCTCTCGCCGCTTCGTTACATCTTCGACGGAGATAATAACACCCTCGATGATGTTGAGCGTGGGGTTCCTCAAGGGCGAGAAGCGTATGTCGAGATAAAGTTCTCTTTTTCCGAGCTTCATGTAATACTCAGAAAAGTCGATCGTCTCCTCAATTTCATAAACCTTGTTGGCCACTTCCTGAAGTTCTGCGAGTTCTGGTGAAATCTCTTCCAGAATCTTGCCAACCATTCGTTCGCGTTGACGTCCGAAGATGATCTCGGCTTTTCTGTTCCATTCTCTGACACGATTCTCTCTATCGATAACGATTATCGCCGCATCGAGGTTTTGTAGGATGCTCTCGGCGAACCTTCGAAGGTACTCCACCAAATCTTTCTGCCTCTCAAGTGTCTGGGTTTTGGTCTTCAATTCTTCGTAACTTTCGATGGCTTCGATGGTCAGACCAGCACTATCACCGAGGAGATTGAGTATCTCCAAATCATCTTCAAGAAAGGGCTCACCGTTGTATTTGTTGTCTACCACCAATACACCCATGGTTTCGAACCTTCCCGAGAGAGGGCAAATGACAAACTCTTTTGTTTGCAAAACGTTTGCCAGGATTTCATAATCTTCGTGCCTGCTATCTACGAGTTCCCCAGTAACATGGACCAATTTACGTCTCAAAACCACCCGTTCTAGGACCTGATTGCCCCTGTAAGGGATCACCTTATCTTTTATGGAATCGATGAGTCCTCTTTCCAGGTTGATTATCAGTGCTTCTTCTTTAAGATATTGTCTGAAATCACTGTAACGTAGAGCCCGTTCATTAGCTGCTTGCCACTCTTCTGATACTCTTTCATCTTCCGAGGGGCCCACCCAATATTTAGGGCGTAAAACATGCTGTTGCCTATCCCTTACCAATAGTAAAGCCCTGTTGTAACCGAGACCTCTACCACTCGTTATTCCCAAAAGCAGAATCTTGTAAGCGTTGTTAATATCGTAGCTACTCCTCATAGCCTGACTGATCTTCTGGAGTATGCGGAGACGGTTGAGCTGTTTTTGAAGCCTCTGAATCAGTTCTTCACGCTGCTTTTTGACTTCTCTCAGATTCTGTATCTCTTCTTCGAGGCGATGGTAGAGTTCTGCCCTGTTGATGACTACTCCCAATCTCATGCCTATGTCGGATAAAAGCATCATGTCGAACTCGTCGAAGTGTTTGTAGGGTCTGTAGGATGTTTGTTCCTGGCGATTGACGAGCATTATCACTCCAAGAATCTGTTCGCCATCGTCTATGGGAGCTCCCACCGCAGATTTTATCTCCATGTCGAATATATCGAGCGCCAACCTTTCATCCATGTTGGCCGATACCGAGAGCACGGGATCGCGTTTTTGAGCTACTAAGCCGACCAGACCATGACCCACGGGGACTGTTTCCTTTTTCACCTTCGCTCGTTCCAATCCTTTCAGCACTTTGAGCTTTAACTCGTCCCCGTGGAGAATCCATATCGACCCCACTTCCGCGTTCAGTGTGTCCATGGCGAGTTTCAACGTGGCATCGAGGAGAAAGTGAGGCTCTGTCACCTGAGAATGTACAACTGAAAGGAGTTCGAGAGTCTCGAGCTTGCGTTTCATCTCCGTCATGGAGCTGAGATCAATTATCAGCTTCAAGGCTGCCCCAATTTCTGAAAAGATTTCGGGATTCCGAGGTATGTCTTCCAAATCTTTGAACGTGGCAACACCTACAGCACCTATCAACTCGTCTTCCATGCACACAGGGATAAGATAAACATTGAGCCCCGGATCTTTCAAAGCTTCCGCTAATGAAGTCACGTCATCCAACTTCGTTGCCTCGCTGCAAGCAGTGTTTTCTTGCCACTGAATCTCCGAAAGGCGGAGTTTGAGCCTGTCTTTGTACAGCTCCGAACCGTGTATCGAGGTCCCCACGAGTCGGAGTATTCCACGGTGTCGTTCTAAGAGAAAAATGAAGATCTCTTCGACGTTCATGAGGTCTTTCAAACGCACGGCGAAGCCGTCCATGATCTCGTAGGGTCCCGCCTTAAGGGAATGGAGAACTTCTCTATAACTTTCCAACATCCTTTTCAACCCTCTCATCAACTGAAAGTCTCAGTTCCTTCAGCAGGTCTTTCATCTTCTCTACATGGCTACCGGCCCAATAAATACGACCGCATGCTGGACAACGGTAAAAACTCTCCTGTGTTCTGTAGACATACTCTGGAACCAAACTTTCTATTTGGGATTTGTCAACCTTTTCCAACTTCGCGTTGCACTCTATGCACCTGGAGAACGGTTCCAAAGAGCCTGGTGAAATGCGAAACCGCTTCAGCACGGCTAACAGCTGGGAACGCCACTTGTCCGATTTTATCCCGTACACATCCAATCCGGCTTTCAAAGCCTTATAGAGAAGATCACGATCCTTAGTGAGCAGTATACGACCTTCTTGGCGCACTCGTTGGAGTATTTCTTCTTCCGCGGCTTCCCTAAAATAAAGAGTATCGAAACCCAAGATTCTGAGTTTCTTGGCTAACTTTCCGAGCATCCTGTCCGCGAGAAACTTCATTCTTTTCATCTTCCTTTTGGTTGCTTTTTATTCTATCATGGAAAGTATCGAGGGAGCCAATCGCAACGGTACAAGAGAAGAAGCTTGGGGACCGAGAAGGAAGATCGGGAGATTTGTTTTTCCGTTGAGGACTCTGTGGTGTTAAAATCTTCCCGGAGGGATGGAATGGAAAGTTCAGAACTTTTCAAGGAAATGACTGCGGAGACCGAATCACGGCTCGACAGGTTTTTGCGAAAGCGCTATCCTCAATTAAAGCTGGCTTCCATTTACAAATTGATCAAAAAAGGTTGGGTGCAGGTGAATCAAAAGCGGGTGAAGGATCCCGCTCACAGGCTTTGTGCTGGTGACAGAGTGTTCATAGTGTACGTTGGTGATGTAAACCACATGTTGAGAAGTGATTCCAGGCAACTGAAGCCTTCAAAGATACCGATTAGGATACTCTATGAAAACGAGAATTACATAGTAGTGGACAAAGACTCGGGTATCTCGGTGCATCCTGGAAAACGCACTTCTAATCCCACTTTGATAGAAGGTCTTCTTTACTATGGTCAGAAAGCTGGTTTCAAGCCGCATTTGGTACACCGTCTTGACAAGCACACTTCCGGAGTATTGGTGGTGTGTAAGAACGAGGAGAGCGCGAAGATTCTCTCAAAACTCTTTAAAAGTCGCGAGGTAGAAAAAGAGTATATCACCCTCGTTTTCGGAAAGACGAGGCGACGAGACGAGATAAACTTGCCGTTGAAAAATCAGGACGCTCTCACGATCTACCAGCGTCTCGAATATTTTCCTTATGTCGATGTTTCCCTTCTTTTGGTAAAGATAAAGACCGGACGCAAGCACCAGATAAGAAAGCACTTGAGTCGGATGGGTCATCCTGTGATCATGGACGGTTTTTATGGAAACAGGTCCAAGAACAAGTGGTTCAGGAAAACCTTCGGCCTTAAACGTTACTTCCTCCACTGCGCCCGCATAGTGTTCGTTGATCCAAGGGACAATCAGCGTTACGAGTTCGAATCCCCACTCGCGAAAGACTTGAGCGATATCTTGAAGAAACTCGGTGGGAACAGATGAAAAGAAGATCATCGTTCTTCTTATGGTTCTTAATGGCCGTGTTGTCCATGGCAGCTCCTGGAAAGGTGTACGTCAACATGTACGACTGTACCATGGCCATAAAAACCGGGGAGCGAACGTTCTGGACGCAAGTGACTTTTTCGAAGTCATTGAAGCCATGCCAAAGCCGTATCGAGTCCCTTTACACCCCGCCTATCACCTTCAAACCTGACGTGGAGTACGTGAATCAACCCATGATAATGCTTGAAAACGGAGTCGTTCTGGGTGAAGAGGCCGGAGACATCGTCTTGGGAGAGTCCTTCGCGCTCCTCGAGGATCTCGTTCGGTCAGGACAAATACAGGAGGTGATCATCGGTTCTTGGCCATTACAGTTGTCAGGTAACTGTCTTATAGTGCACGATGAAGTGGACGGAGCCTCCGTCAGCCAGTATCTTTCTCTCTTCGATGCAAAGAACTGGGAGTTTTCATCGAAGCGTTTCGATCTTTTCTTGGCAGATCATCGTCCCCCATTCGAGTACGACCTAACCCCAAGCCCTCCTCAATTGGAATTGAAGGTGATTGGCAGGTACAGGGAGTTTCCAGCCATAGTGCATTTGAAACCAGAAGATAACGGTGAGATAGGCGTGGTCGATTTTGCGGCATCGCCAGCGCGGGTGACCACCCTGAGTAGCTTTACTTACCTGTTGGAACCTGCCTCTACCGACGTTGTTCAAATCTCCGCGTCCGTGAGAGACGGATTCGGGTATGAAGCCACTGCTTCTACTGTCCTAAGCTTTCCTCCACCACCTATGCTGGTAACTGTAGAAAACGCCACCACTGTGGAGTTGGGAGCTGATATCTCAGGAGACATCCTCGGAGTGGGCACCGGTTGGCCTGGAACCAGCGTGGTTTTAGATGAGGATCTTTCGGGAACGAACGTGGTGATAAAACGGACGACCTTGCGGGTGGTTGACAGACGCCCACCCGAGCTCGATGTGAGTTTCAATCTTCACAATGAGGCTTTGCAGGCCTTCATAAGTGCTCAAGATGAGATGAGTGTGAA
>QNAP01000058.1 GCA_003641795.1 Thermotogae bacterium
CACGATCCTGTCACGATTCGGATCTTTCGCAAGTTCGGGAGAGACGTTGGCATAGCTCCAAACAACCAAATAGATGTCGATGGAGGACATGGAACCTCCAGGATGACCCGACTTGGCTAAAGTAGTCATCTTCAGAATGTCGCCCCTGCATTGCTTCGCCAGTTTCTCGAGTCGTGCTCTCTCACTTTCTGGCAAATTGGGAAGCGGGAATCTTTTGGCCATCGTTTCACCTCCTACAGTACCAGCAACTTTCCTTGGGGATTGTATCGTTCGTACAGCGACTTTCGGATGTGCTGGTGTTTTCTATAAGATACCACGTGGTCGTAATCGGGTTCTTCCCAAGGAGGCGTGGAAGGTAGGTAAGACTCGAATTCACCGAGAAGTTTTTTTTCAAGCTCCGCATAGCTACCATTTATAAACGCCTCGAACGCTTCTGGAAACGCTTCCCAAGATTCTTCTTCCTTGCCTGGCACCACTGGGTAGAAGAAGCCGTTGTTGGCCTTAACAGCTTTCAAGTCTCCATGAGCATCTCCAAGCATGAGTACTTCTTCTTCTTTGTATCCACCGGCTTCTTTAACCATTTCTATATGCTGAGCTTTAGTCCCCATTTCCTGCCCCGCAATGGCTCGGATATACGGAGTGAGACCGTTCTTTTCCCAGTAATCTGCGAGGTCGTCGTAAGGTGTTTGAGAAACGATGACCACGTCCGCATGCTGAGCCATCAATTCTAATGCTTTCTTCACACCTCGAAATGGCGGAATTTTGGCTGAAATGTGAGGAAATGTTCGATTTACCGCTTCACTCCATCCCAAGAGCTTGTAAACGGCGAAGTTTGTGGGCTCTTCCTCATTGAGGTATCTTTCCAGGCTCGGGTTACCGAGTCCAAGATCGCGCTTCCTCGCGTATTCGATGAATCTATCGACAACAGTAGCATTGGGAAGTTCAACATGGTTTTCTTCCATCACCTTCTGGACATCTTTTCGCGATGAGAGAGCCCTGAGAGTCAACTGTACGGCGATGAAACGGTTACATCCTCTATGTCTCGAAAACAGGTTGTAAAACTCAGCGACTTCGCGGAAGTAAGATTCGATTTTCCACAGGTTATAAAACTCCATGTACTGTGGATGAAAAATCAACATCTGTTTGCCGTTCATATTGTCGGTGACGCATCCGTCAGTGTCAATGGCCACCAAAAACTTTTTCTCTTTCTTGAACTCCCTCAACTGACGTGTAGGATCGCTTTTGAGTTTTTCATGTGATAGACGTTCGTACGCCAACTTCTTTCCCTCCCAATTCGAGTTCAGCCTTGCCTGAATCCCGAAGGAACATAGGGTGGACAAAGCTTAGGAGCGAGTATCTCTTCAAACCGTGCAAAGCGCGGTAACGGTCCGCCGATAAGTGGCATGGCCCACTTCACGAACGCGTCGGTCACGTCCGCTCTGTTGGGTGCGATCCATTCTTTGGGAAACTCTCTTGCCGAGTTGGCTACAACATCGAGCGGCACCTTTCCAAATTCCACTTGGTAGTCGTCTCCTGGTTTGCGTATGATGGTAGCCATATACCCGTTTTCTCCTTCCAGTACTAACTTTGCCGCGTAGGCTCCAACTTCGTAAGTCTCTCTTCTATCCACTTCGGAAACGTAGGCTATCTCTCGACGCTGACGAGTACCCGGCTTTTCATAACGAGCTATTCCGGGTACCATCAGTCTGCTCCTTGCCCTACCATGAGCATCCTTCCTGTCCAAGCCGTTTAGATAGTTCGCCACTACCTGCTCTGCTGATCTCTCCGCGGCACTGAACTGCGCGTGTCCAAAGGCATCTTTGAGGATACCGAGATCTCCCACGTTGACACCTTCTCCAATGATCACGATGCAGCGTTTGTGAAGCTTTAGAGTTTCGTTCACCATTTCAGTTATGTATTCGAGGTTGCCTTTCCAATCGTCCTTAGAAAGTGCCTCAGGTAGGAAGATGAGAAGTGGCATTTCTCGATTGGGATCCGCGAGTCGTGCAGAAGCGGGGATGAATCCAATCTTCCTTCCCATGACGCCGATGACCAGCACGGGGTCACTGGTGTAGCTGGCCTTGTTCTCTTCGTTGGCCTCGAGTACGTTTATAGCAGTGTTACGCGCCACACTTCCATACCCTGGGTCGTGATCGCATACAGCGAAAGTTCCATCTTCCTGGAGTTTCCCTCCGAGGTCGTTGTCGATGGTTTTGGGTATCCCTCCGCAGATGATATCAAGCCCCTTCTCCTTTGCAAGCTGACTAACTTTGTTGGCGGTGTCCATAGAATCCTCGCCACCAGTGTAGAGAAAGTAGCCGACGTTGTGGGCCTTAAAAACCTCCACGATCCTTTCCAGATCCTCTTGAGAGCGTATTTTATAGCGGCAGCTGCCGATTGCCCCCGCAGACGGGGTCTGGGAAAGCAGCTGTATTTCCTCGGGTTTTTGGGCGGAAAGATCGATGAGCTCTTCTCGGAGTACACCGAGAATGCCCATCTTCGCGCCGTACACTCTATCCACCTTGTCGGACTTCAAAAAGGTTTCCAAAGCGCCCCGAAGACTCGCATTTATGACAGACGTTGGACCACCTGACTGAGCGATCAGCGCATTGCGTTTCATCCGTTATACCTCCCTTTTGATTTCGTAGAGGTACTTGCCCCCGTGTTCTATCCATAGCATCCCCGGACCACTGAAATCTCCCCGTCTCATATTGGATGGGTCTCTGTATCCAAGATTCACGCTTTCACACACATCCTTAGGGATACCCGTTGCCAGTGTAACCTTAAAGGCGAACTCTTCTTTTCCCGTTTCCGGATCGTAACTTGCGGGTCCGCGTACGTTTATCACGTGAGCAGCCACGTTCCTGTCGAAATCCGGGTGGCGTTTCAGAAACTCCTTCACGTAATCCTTTCCGTGATACCCGATCTGGCGTATTGCAGCATCCATCTTCTCGTTAGAATGGAAGCACTCGATGTGTGGTGCCAGAATGATGATCTCACCACCGGGTTTCATCACTCCCGGTCTCTGAAGTTTGTACGATCCCTTACCCGCCGTCCAGACTTCATCATAATGCGGGCCGATAACCTGTACCGCCACGTCGAGCGGTTCGTCAAGGTAGATAACGTGGAGCTTCGAACTTGCTTGGCATGCCTTTTCGTAGGCAGATATGAACCCTTCGTATCCCTCTCCAACGTACAGACCGCGCGGGGTGATACCATCTTCCTCTTCACTGTAGACCATGTTGAAAGAAAGAAACCGGGCTTTCGAAGCTTGCAGTATCAGCTCGCAAGCTCTGTTTATCACGTTTCTGGCGGGGTTGGATACCGTGCCAATGAGTGTGGGAATGCCTATGAGCACCGCCGCCCAGTGGAAAAGTCCGACCACTTGTGGACCCGCCACACCTGGTACCAGTATCTTGAATCCTCCGGAAAATCCCGTAGCCTCATGCGGTACGGTTCCATTTATAGCTACAATGAGATCGAAGTCTTCCACCAAAAGTCTGTTCACCGTCACGGGGAAAGGAACTGTCAGCTCGCCCTGTGTCTGTTCTGATACGAAGGAGGCAGGAAGTTGTCCAACTTCAACGAGCTGAGCGGGATCGTCGAACTCGTGGTTGTGCAGGTAAACACCATCAGGAAGGTCGTGTAAGCCAAGCTTTTTCAAGAATTCTTTGCGCGTCATGGGTCTGTGAGTGCCGCTGGCGTTGAGCATATGACATTCTTTGGCGCCTCTCCTTTTCACTTTTTTCAGCAACCACGGTACGATCTTGTCTGTAAAGTCATCCCGGGTGTAATCGGGATGGACTACCAGAATCTTTCGCAACTCCGCATATTTCTCCAGCGTTTGGTCTACACATGCTCGTATTTCCTGATCCTCGAGGCCACCTTTCAAATTCTCGATATACATCATCTCTATCACTTGGGCAGTTCGATGTTTGTATCGGGCCTGGCTGCCTCTACATGTCCAGCTCCAGCACCCTTCTTTCTGACTTCTTCACCCTTACGATAAACCCTGTGGCCGCCGAATTCTCTCCGTAACGCTGCGAGTACCTTATTGGAGAAAACATCTTCCTGTCTCGACTCAAAACGCTTGAAGAGAGCGTGAGCGATCCCCGTTATGGAGACTCCGAGATCCACCGCTTCTTGCACCGTCCAGCGGGCTTCGCCTGAATCCTCTACGTACCCCTGGATACTTTCCAACTCGGGATCCTTTGCAAAAGCGTTTTCCAAAAGCTCTAAAAGCCACGATCGAATAACACTTCCGTTGTTCCAAAGGTGCGCTACATCCTTGAGACTGAAATACTTGCTATAGGGAGAGGCTTTCAAAACCTCGAATCCCTCACCATAGGCTTCCATAATGGCATACTCGATGCCGTTGTGAACCATCTTCACAAAGTGTCCCGCGCCTACCGGACCGCAATAGAGGTAACCTCCCTCGGGAGCCAGATCTTTCAAGACTGGTTCTATGTAATCGAAGTCTTCCTTTTCTCCTCCGACCATGGTGCAGTATCCCACTTTGAGCCCCCAGATGCCGCCCGAGACGCCAGCATCCATGTAATGAACGCCTTTTGGACTGAGTTCTTCTGCTCTTCGAATATCGTTCTTGTAGTAGTCGTTAGCTCCATTGATAACGATGTCTCCAGGTTCCAAAAGTTCTCCCAATTTCTTCACGTGTGTTTCTGTAGGATCGCCAAGAGGAAGCATCAACCAAGCAACACGTCTTGGAGAAAGTTTCTCCACAAACTCTTCCAACGTCTTCGTGCCGATAGCTCCTTCCTCCATGGCTTTCTCAGTCTTGGCGTAAGTCCTGTTGTAAACAACTACTTCGTGTCCGTAACGAAGTAATCTACGGGTCATGTTCATGCCCATTCTACCGAGCCCTACTATACCTATTCTCACGCCACATCAACCTCCCATAAGGTGGATTCACACCCCTGAAAATGCGTTGAAACCGCCGTCTATCGGGATTACCGTTCCAGTGACGAAACTGGAAGCATCGGAAGCTAACCAGATACACGCTCCTATGAGATCGTTCGGATCTCCAAAAGTTTTCATCGGTGTGTGATCAATTATGGCCTTTCCTCGCTCGGTCAGATTCCCGTTTTCGTCGAGCAGCAGGTACCTGTTCTGGTTGGTGAGGAAAAATCCAGGAGCGATGGCGTTCACCCTGAGTTTCTTACTGTACTCCATAGCCAAGTGGACCGCCAACCACTGAGTGAAATTGCTCACCGCGGCCTTGGCCGCGGAGTATCCTAAAACCCGTGTGAGAGGTCTGAAAGCACTCATGGAAGAAATATTGATGATCGATCCACCGTTCGGATTCTCGATCATCTCCTTACCGAAGACCTGAGATGGCAGGATGGCACCGCCGAACAAGTTCAAAGCCACCACCTTTTCCAAGGCAGAGAGAGGAGTGTCGAAAAAGCTCTGCGTTTCTGAAGTGGTTGCCTCTTTCATGTTCCCTCCCACAGCGTTGAGGAGGATATCGACGCCGCCAAGCCATTCCAAAGCCTTCTCCTTACACTTCTTCACTTCTTCCACAACGAGAGCATCGATGTAGAATCCCTCAGCGTCGATACCTTCTTTCCGCAATTCATCCGCTGCTTCCTCGTAGTTCACCCTATCACAGATAGCGACCTTTGCACCAGCCATGCCAAAACCCTTAGCGATGGCGCTTCCCAAAATCCCGGCACCACCCACAACTACGGCTCTTTTGCCTTCGAGACTGAAGATGTCCAAAATCTTCTTCACTTCTATCGCCTCCAAACGGTTTGTTCGTCAAAGCCCAAGAAGTTCCATGTGCTTTCGTATATGGGAAGTGACTTGTTCGTAATGCTCTCTTTCATAGTCGCACAACGTTTCATACAACTCATCCCGGAAGAGATATTTACCATCACTCCCCTTAGCGGTGAGAACCGAACCGTAAGTGATGTGAATGACCTGACGTGTGTTGGGCTCGTCGAGCAGCTTCTCAAGTTTGGTGTCCGGAACTTCCAAAAGGTCGGGTATTTTAGATAGATCAGTTGTCACGTGGTACGAGGCTTTATCGGTTTCAAAACGCTGTAGGGCAAAGTCGTGAACCCTGCGGTAGAGTTTTGGATTACGCCTGGCCACCACGCGGATGGCCTCGAGATAGCTCGTGCCAGCCGTTTTCACATGAAAGAGATCGTTGACATGTTTGGCAAAGACAGGATAAGCGGAGAACTTGTCACTTCCTGAGTGAAGGGAGAGCTTATAAGGGCCAAAAGCTTTGGCAATAGCGCTGTGTTCTGCGAGGGTGTCGTCCAACAAGTTCAGATTTCCAATGTAGTCGATCGCCTTCTGCCATTCTCCCACGAAGCGAAGCGCAAGGTTTGCGAATTCGATGTCTCTGCGTTTCAGCTCTTCGGCTATGAATATGTGGGCCAAAGGCGTGGTGGGAGTTGAAGTTTCATCAACGGAAACCTCCAAATCGAATGGATTTGGATTTTCGCTCTTCAACAAGCGATAACAATCTTCTACATGATCGATGGCCTTACCGTAGGTGATGACTACCTCACGCAACGAATCTTCCTCGAAGGTGTACTTTTTGTCTCCTATTTCGTAGACCTTTCCCAAATACCGTGATGAGAATCCGTGTTCTTTATCAAGTTCTGAATAGATTTGCTCGGCCATCGGTTTCTCAACCGTTTTTGGGTCAACAACATGGTCGGACGGATCGATGGTAAACATGGTATATCCGGCTACAATAGCCGCTTTTAAGTCGTCTATTGTTTTTACGTGGTCTGCGTCGGCACCGAATGGACCTTCGTAACCACTTTCAAAAACACCCCACAGGGTATCATCGAGCACGGAAACCCAATTCCGACCAGTACGTGACATCTCACGCACCGACTGCTGAGCCAGAAATGGAAAACACTTTTTCCCCTCGAAAGCTTTCACATGAGCGGGAGTTGCTATTCCTAAGCGGTCGCCGGTACCAAAGGAGGAACGTTTTCCGCAAGGAGAAGGATTTAACCAGGGCAGCAGTTTACGCAAGACCATCAAGTTTTTGTGATTTCTTTCACTTATTTTCACTTTCGATTTTTCTTTCGTCTCTTTGAGTTCAACTTCACCCACGTATTCGCCAGAGAAAGCTCCGGTTACATTTGAAGGTCCAATCACGACCAACAGTTTTTCCTTGTCCTTCTTTGCTAGAAGGAACATTGCTCCATCAACCTGCTTCATAGAATCGGGATAGATTTTGTAAGACGACCCCAAAACACCTTTTAATTTTTCCATCAGCTTTTCCGGTTTCATTTGCTCCCCTCCCATTCGTACTCAGACCTTTTCAACTCTCACACCCTTTTCTACAAGCATTTCTTCGCAAATCGCATCGATACCCCTATCGGTGATAACCATATCCACTTCTTCGATCAAAGCGAAAGAAGCGAAGGCTTGTCTTTTGAACTTTGTCCAATCCGTCACTATGATTACCTTGTTGGAGCTCTTGACCATCTGCCTCTTCACTTCGGCTTCCACGAGGTTGGGTGTCATGAAGCCCTTTTCTTTAGATACGCCCGTGGTTCCCAAAAACGCCTTGTCCACATGGATTTCCTCGAGAAAACGCATGGCCCATGGTCCAACGAGGGAAAGACTGTTTTCCCTAACAACACCTCCCAAGACTAAGACGTCTACGTGGCCTTCCATGAGTTTTTCAGCGATGAAGACGTTGTTAGTTACTACAGTCAAATGCTTCCAATCCCGTTTCGCAATCTCCAAGGCTAAATAATAGTTTGTACTGCTGCTGTCAACGATCACGGTATCTCCATCTTCGATGAAAGTGACCGCCTTCGCGGCAATGGCACGTTTTTCATTTTCCATTTGATGTATCTTTCGAATGAAATTCCATTCGGATTTCGAGTGTGCGGGTAATATTGCTCCTCCATGGGTTCTAAGGAGCTCCCCATCTTGCTCGAGAAGATCCAAATCTTTACGTATCGTTACCTGACTTACCTTGAGGATACGAGCCAGCTCAGCAACAGTGACCTTACCACTTTTTTGTAGCAGTTCAACTATCTTAGCCCGTCGCTCTTCAGAAAACAGTATTTTCACTCCTTTCGTATATCTGCCACCATTATAGCCCTTACTTCCGATTTTTGCAAATCGAAAGTTTATTCGAATTCATTCGAAAGCGTACGAAATTTACACATATCTGCCAACATTCTGCGATAACTTCTGATAATGGTCCATTATCACGCGTATTCCCCCTTGGAAAATCGCGACTTTCGCTTTATACTAATACAGGCTTAAAGATCAGAAAAGGAGGGTAACCGAATGAAAGCAGTTAGGCTGCACGCGAAATGGGATCCAAGGCCGGAGTTCAAGCTTGGTCCCAAAGACGTGGAAGGTAAGCTCACGTGGCTCGGTAGTAAGGTATGGCGCTATCCTGAAGTGGTTATCGAAGATATAACTGAGCCGAAGATTGAAAAACCTACCGAGGTCATTATCAGGGTTCGCGCAGTGGGTATCTGCGGAAGTGATGTGCATATGGCCCAGGCAGATGAGGACGGTTACACACTCTATCCGGGACTCACAGGATTTCCTGTAACCTTGGGCCACGAATTCTCTGGCGAAGTTGTGGAAGCTGGACCGGAAGCTATCAACAGGAGGACAAATAAGCCCTTTGAAGTTGGTGAACCGGTGACGGCGGAAGAGATGCTTTGGTGCGGCCATTGCCGTCCCTGTGCAGATGGATTTCCCAATCACTGCGAAAATTTGAGGGAGCTCGGGTTCGACACGGAGGGCGCCTTCGCTCGTTACATCAAGGTCGATGCCAAGTACTTGTGGAGCCTCAGAGAGCTGGAGGGTGTCTATGAGGGTGACAAGCTCTTCATGGCGGGAAGCCTTGTAGAACCTACCTCGGTTGCTTACAACGCAGTTATAGAGCGCGGAGGTAGCATAAGACCTGGAGATAACGTGGTCATCTTTGGCGGTGGACCTATCGGACTCGGTGCTGTGGGTGTGCTCAAAAAGGC
>QNAP01000059.1 GCA_003641795.1 Thermotogae bacterium
AACATATTGGAGAGGGTGAGCAAGGAACTGAAAAGATGCAGCAAAATAATAGGAGTGTTTCCGAAGGAAGAATCGTTGATAAGACTTGCGGTTGTGATGTTGATAGATATAAACGAAGAATGGTTAACAGGAAGGAGGCATCTCAACACGGAGGGGAGCGGCTTATGATGGGATATAGGACTTTTTACAGCAATTTCTTGACACAGCCTACAACTATCCTCACACCTACATGTTTTACAAGTTCAAAGGGCGCCTTAAGTAGGTAGTTCCTTTCCTCGAAGTGCTATCAGTAACATCACCGCTACCAGGAGGGATGCTCCTCCTGCGCCGTAGTATAGAAGGTGCACGGGTACTCTGTCTACGAGATAGCCGTAGATCACCGAGCCTAAGGGTGTCATACCACTGCTAACCATGATTAGGAAGGAGTAAGCCCTTCCTCTCACATGAGATGGAGTCATCTTTTGAAAGGCTGTTTCCAAAGGGACGTTTACTAAAGGATTGAGAAATCCCATGATCAAGATGAAGATAAAGAAGAAACCGAATAAGACTAATCTTCCAAGCTTTGGTATAACAGAAGGCGTAACCAACACACCAAGCAGTATTACTGGAATCTCAAAGAGAAAGAGCGATATCTTCGCAACCTTCCACATATTCCTTTTGGCAAGGTAGACCGTTATCGAAAAATTCGCAATGAGAGCGCCCAGAGTGAACGCAGATTCGAGAATTCCAAATGCTTGAGCTGAAAATTTAACCACTTCTCTGACTGTGTATGGATACACCACCATGAAAAGCGGAGAACTAAGAAAATTCAAAAACAGTGCGAAGATCAAAATGGTTCTGATCAACGAATGACTCCATACGAACATAAAACCTTCCTTTAGGTCTTCCAAAACTTTGGACAAGCGAGTCGAATGTTTTTTGATGCTCTGTTTGTAGGCTATAAATATCTCACTCACAGCGGAAGCGATAAAAGAAATGCCGTTTGCCAGGAACACAACAGCGATTCCGTAAAACCCATAGAGCACACCTCCAATGGCAGGGCCCACGATCTGAGGGAAGATTCTCACCATGCCCATGATGGAGTTCGCCCTCATCAAAAAATCTTGAGGGACGATATCTGGAAACATCGCGCCAGTGGGTATCTCAAAGAGGTTGTCCATTATCGCCATGGCTATTTGAGAGACATAGAGCATGGGAAAGGTGATAGAATCTCTAAAGGCGAGGAATGCCAGAAAGCATATCAAGAAACCTCTTAGAAAGTCCATCAAGACCATGAGAAGTTTTCTGTACCACCTGTCACCAATAATGCCCGCAACCGGCATGAAGAAAATTCTTGGGATCATATAGGCAATTGTCATCGTGGCCACTGCGCTTCCTGAATGTGTGAGGTCGAGAACGAACAATGGGATCGCGACCGCTTGAATGGAACTTCCAAGTATCGAAACGAAGCGTCCAAGTGCGAGAAGTACAAAATTCCTTTTCCAGAGCGCCGTCGCCTTCATTTTCTTCCTCCTTCCAATTGTTTTGAGAATGAGTGAAGCACGAGCAGGGACGAGCAGATTCATTCATCATAAATATTCTAACATCAAGTTCAATTTTGTTAATGTACAAATCATATTTTATGAGTTACACATCTAAAAATGCAAGCTACCATATGAGTATACTCGAAGGGCACGGACTCAGCTCAGTTTTCGGCTTTAATAAATGATCGTAAAGTCGACATGCTCTCTGGAAGTTTCAATGCTTTCTCAGTGCCTTATTCAAATAAGGGTCGGTTTCCAAAGAAATGAGAACCCGAGTTTCGACGCATTTTGACGTGGGATGATTTTATCACTGGTAGTGTAGAATCAACATGTGCATACACAAAGTGGGGGATCTTCTTGGCGAAAAAGCGTACCATTTACGTGTGTGAGAGTTGCGGATACGAGTCTCCAAGATGGTTCGGTCGGTGTCCGTCATGCGGGGAATGGAACACGGCAAAACATCTCGCAATCGAGCCGGAAAAGGGATCCGAATTTGAACGCCTGGAACCCATTCCCATTATCGAAGTTCCCGACACGGAAACGGAGAGAATTCCTACTGGTTTCGTCGAATTGGACCGGATACTCGGTGGAGGAATCGTACCTGGGAGTGTGGTCCTGATCGGCGGCGAACCGGGAATCGGTAAGAGTACCTTAATGATGCAGGTATCCGCATCACTGGCATCGAAGGGAAACGTTTACTACGTCTCCGGCGAGGAATCCGCAGCCCAGCTGAAATCCAGAGCGGGAAGACTTAAAGCGTTGAGAGAGAATCTGTACCTGAGTCCTGATCCCACCGTGGATAGAGTGATGAAGAATTTTTCTTCGCCTCTCCTTGTGGTTTTTGACTCCCTTCAGACTATGAGAGTATCCACTACGGAAACCCTCCCTGGGAGCGTTTCTCAGGTAAGGGACAGCGTGATGAAGGTTATGGAGATGGCCAAAAGGAAAGGTGTCGCTATCTTTCTGGTGGGACACGTCACTAAGGAAGGACAGATCGCCGGGCCAAAATTGGTGGAACATCTGGTAGATGTGGTGATCTATTTCGAAGGTGAACAACGGGAAGAGCTCAGAGTTCTGAGAACCGTAAAGAACCGGTTCGGCCCTTCAGGAGAGGTGGCGCTCTTTGAAATGACGGATACGGGGTTGAAAGAAATCACCAATCCATCGGCTATCCTACCTTCTGAGCTTTCCGGTGCCCCTGGGGTCGCTTTTGGTGTTACCGTAGAAGGAACAAGGCCCATCTGTATCGAGATACAAGCGCTCGTGAGCAAGACGCAGTTTGGAGCTCCACGGAGAACTGCGTTGGGTGTAGATCCAGCACGCCTAACGGTTCTGAGTGCTGTTCTGGCTAGACACTTGAAGTTACCGTTGGAATACAGGGATATCTACGTCGGCGTCATGGGCGGTTTGAGGATTACAGACCCCACAACCGATCTCTCACTGGCAGGAGCGATATTGAGCTCTTTCTTTGACATCCCATTGCCTCCAGCTACATCTTTGATAGGAGAGATCGGTCTCGACGGTGGAGTGAGGGCTTCTTCAAGCTTTTCAAAACGGTTGAAGGTGGCAGGATCATCCGGTTTCAAGAGGGTCTGGGGGCCGGAGGCAAGCGATGGAGCCGTGGGAATCGAGCTTGTAAGGATAGATCATGTTAGGGAATTGGGAAGGCTTTTGACGAGTCTTGCACGGGAGGGATGAAAATGCTCAGGGAGATCACACTCGACCTCGTTAGAGTTACCGAAGCTGCCGCGTTGGTGAGCAGCATGTATTTGGGCAGAGGCGATAAGGAAGCAGTGGATCGGGCGGCTGTGGACGCCATGCGAGGAATGTTGGACTACATATCCATGAAAGCCACTGTGGTGATAGGTGAGGGAGAAAAAGACGAAGCGCCGATGCTCTACATTGGTGAAAAGGTGGGGACGTGGGAACCAGCTTCTCCAGAGTACGATATAGCTGTTGATCCGGTGGACGGGACAAGATTGGTAGCCTTTGGACTTCCCAACGCCATCAGTGTACTGGCCGCAGCAGAAAAGGGGGCCATTATGTACTTGCCCACTTTTTATAGCTGGAAGTTGGCGGTGGGACCAGAGTTAGCGGGAAAGCTCGACATCAACGTGAGCATCGCCGAAAACTTGAAGAAGGCGTCTGAAGTGTTAGGAGTTAAGATTTCCGAGATTACCGTGGTAGTTCTCAACCGCGATAGGCACAGAACCATTATCGAAGAGATAAGAGAAGCAGGGGCGCGGATAAAACTGATAAGCGATGGCGACGTTGCAGCAGCCATAGCTACAGCCATTCCTGGAAGTGGTGTGGACATCTACATGGGCATCGGTGGTTCTCCCGAAGCGATTCTCTCAGCTGCTGCCCTCAGGTGTTTGGGTGGGGAAATACAAACGAAACTCTGGCCGTACAACGAGGAAGAAAAGGAAGAGGTTATCAGCGCCGGATACGATCTTGGAAAGGTCTACAAAACTGAGGACCTTGTGGGAGGAGAGGATATTGTCTTTGTCGCTACCGGCATCACAACTGGAGATTTTCTCGGCGGTGTTAAATATTTCAAAAACAAGGTTATCACTGAATCCATAGCGATGAGGGTGAAGAGTCGCACCGTGAGAAAGATTGTGGCGTACCACGATGTCGAACACAAGAACGTGCCTTTGAGATCCCGTGGAGGGGACGTGAGGTTCATTGAACTTCAGCGGTGAAAAGCCTGTCAAACTGATGGTAAGGGGTTCAAACCTTGAATGAAGAACGTCTGATTCAAGGCTTGAAAAGACGGGAAAGAGAAGCATTCGAGCGTTTCTTTTACGAATACGCATCTCGGATTGGTAGCATCGCCAAATCGTATCTGGGCAGCGACGACGTTGACGACATAGTTCAGGAGGTCTTCATGCGCGTGTTGAAAGGTATAAAACGGTTCAAGGGTGATTCGAAGCTTTCAACGTGGCTTTACAGGATCACAGTGAATGTGTGCAATGATTTCCTGAAGAAGCGAAAAAGACACGGGGAAGTACTTGTAGACTTTGAAGATGAAGAAGAACCACCTTATTTGGAACCGACTTCGGACACAGACGTTCTAAGAGAAGTGGCTGAGGAGTTGAGTTTGGCAATGATCAACGAGATCATCGGGAAGTTACCACCAACGGACAGGCTTCTGATCACCATGAGGGACGTGAACGGTCTGAGTTACGAGGAGATAGCGAATGCCTTAGATATTCCTGTTGGAACGGTGAAGAGTAGACTTCACTATGCACGAGAAAAGTTGAGGAAGCTGTTGCAAAGGAGTGAGAAAACGTGAGAGATCTCTTCGATGACTGCATCGATGGAGATGTGACAGAGATACCCTCTGAGCTCGAAAAAGATGTGGAAAGATACAGGGCCTTTGTTCGAGTATACAGTGCCCGAATTTCCTACAAACCGAGCGACAGATTGTTGGAAAGTATGTTGAAGCGGCGCAGATTCAAGAGACGTTTTGTCTTCAGTTTGGCGGTCGCAGTGGCAGCTATCGTGATAGGTGTTCTCGGCATCTGGAATGCGCTTGGAAGTACGTTGACAGAGCGGGAATATGCTCGCGCGGTTGAAAACGCCATAGAGACACTTTCGAGCCATCCAGTGGAGCTACCTCAACCTATCGACACCGACGACTATCTGGGAATCATCGGATTCGTCAGTGATGTTTTCTGATGGGAGGAGTATTTTTGAAAAAATGTGTTACGCTTCTGGTGCTGCTTGCAACGACATTGACGATAGCGGCACCGTTGGATGGTATCCTCGAAAGATATCAGAGATCCTACTTTGAAGGCAGGAGATTTATCATCGATTTGAACTCTGGCAGTACCGTACGTTATGAGCAGGTGATCAAAGAGAAAAATGACAAGTTGGTTACCGTCATATCGCCCGAAAGAGTCGTTTGGCTTCGCTTTCAGGAAAAGTACTACATACAAAAAAATTCCGAGCTTCTCGAGCTCACCTTTCCCATTTACGATCTCGAGGACTACTTAGTCGATGTTTTGAAGCGTGAAAACTACCAACTGCTCGCCCAAAAGCGTGATGGATCGGAGGACGTATACGTTCTAAAAAGTGGTGTCCAGGTATTCACCATTTGGATAGGAGAGGACGGGTTTATAGACAAGATCGTGAGAGAATTGCCTCCTGGTTACCGCACTGCACTGATCTACGAATACCACGAGATAAAAGGGCTGGGCGAGACGGTTCGACGATACTGGCTACAGCACCCTGTGGTGGGCAGGATCACCTCAAACCTGTCACCAGTGCTCAGAAAAATTCCGAAGTATTTTGCATGGTCTAACTTACGATTCTTCGAGACGAAGGGAGGCAATATTCCCATCATCTATGGGATCACCAATGAAGGTTACAAAGTAACGATAATAGATCTAGACGGCTTGAACGATTCCGTGGTCACTCAGATTCTACAAAGGTTCTCTGAGAAAGAATTCTCTTTTTACGTGAAGAAAAACCAAGATGGCTCGAAGTTCCTCTTTGTGGGAGACACCAGCAGCGAATACTTGGTGAAGCTCGCCACCGTGATCTTCGAAGAATCCGGAGAAGGTGGATGATCAGCAGGGTTCATCGGTCTCGAAGTTTCTATTGATCGTATCGGGCATCCCACCCCGCAGCACCAGCTCGATGGATCCAATCGCTTCTTCTACCGCTCTTTTAAAGACTTCCAGAAAGCTTTCTCTTCTCTGCTTCTGCGTTACTGGATCTATCCAGGGATCGTGTTTCTCGTTGAGGGGGTCTTTCAGCTTTTTCGGTGGAACCAGGTGAGTGTAATCTTTTCCGCCCAATGAAAGGATCCAATAGCGATAGGCCTTTCTTCGAGTCTTTTCAATGTCTTCGTAAAGCATCTTGAGAGTGGAAGCTGTTTTGGAAACCGCGAGCTCGAAGGTCTCACTCTTGAAGGATTGATTCCCGTACACTCGCCTGACTATCCTTGAAAACTCTGAGGGCAATTCACGCAAATCGACACTCTCCACCAGTTTCCACGGCTTGAGTTGCTCATAACGCCGCCCGAGGGAACGTCGTACCAAGGCCACATCGATGGCCATCTCCTTGCGCTTGTGAGATTTGAAGTCTTCGAAGTGATCGATGAATCGGTGGGCGAATCGATCCATCACCTGGTGGCAGAGAAATCCAAAGGCATATTCTCTCGGAAGACGTTGCGAGGATAGTAGGTCTTCCATAAACTCCCCACACCGTTGTTTGTGTATGAGGCCTCCCCAAACGGCTATCTCAGGCTTGTCGTAAGCGTAGAAGAATATGTCAGGTCCCTGTAGCCCCAAGAAGAAGAGATCGCGCTTCTTCAACCACGAGCGGTTGTCTTTCAAACCATTTAAAACTTCCACACCGTGGAGCACGTGGGTCCAGAAATCAGCCATGGTGATCCAGGGTGAACTTGGTCCCCTGAGGTGTGTCCTTCAACTTTATTCCCATTTCCTCCAGCCTCTTGCGGATTCGATCGGTGATCTCGTAGCGCTTCTCACTTCTGAGCTTGTTTCTCACGTCCAAGAGAATTTCCATAACCCCACTGAATAGATTCTCTCCTGCTTCTTCTGTACTCTTTTCAGGTAGATCGAAGAGACCAAGGACAGGGCCAATTTCTCTGACTACGAGATCGTAAGCCTGAGCGGCTCTCTCCTCATCTCCTTTATCCAAAGCAGAGTTGAGCTCACTCACCAGCTCAAAGATCAACGACACCGCCATTGGGGTGTTGAAATCATCGTCAAGTGCTTCCTGGAAGCGCGACTCCATTTCGTGAACCCATGCATCCGCTTTGACAAACTTTTCGGCAACTCCCAACTCTCTCGCACGTTCCAAAGAATCTCTAACCCTGCGCGCCGCCCTGCTGCTCTCTTGAAGGAATTCTTCCGAAAGATCTACGGGACTGGTATAGTGCTTTGAAAGAAGAAAGAGCCTGATGGTATCCTTTCCAAACCTCGTGAGGGCTTCTCGAACATTGAAGATGTTGCCCACAGACTTCGCCATCTTTTCGCCGGAAAACCTCAACATCCCGTTGTGCATCCAGTATCTGGCAAAGGGTTTACCGGTCAACGCCTCGGATTGGGCTTTTTCATTCTCATGGTGCGGGAAGACGAGGTCGTTACCTCCAGCGTGGATGTCGAAGCTCTCCCCCAATAGGCTCATACTCATTGCCGAACACTCGATATGCCAGCCGGGTCTCCCTCTTCCCCAAGGGCTCTCCCAACTGGGTTCGTCAGGTTTAGCAGTCTTCCAGAGGGCGAAATCCAGAGGGAAGCGCTTGTGTTCGGTGGGATCCACGCGCACACCAGATAGCATCTCATCGATCTTCCGATGTGAAAGTGCACCGTACTTGGGGAAGCTTCTCACATCGAAGTAAACATCTCCACCGGATTCGTAAGCATGCCCTTTTGCTATAAGCCGCTGGATGATATCGATGATCTCCGGTACGTAGTCTGTGGTACGAGGATGAAAGTTCGCGGCTCTGACTCCCAACAAGTGAGCATCTATCCAGTACTCGGCTATGAACCTATCCGCATAACGCTTGAAATCCACGCCTGCAGCGTTGGCGGCATTTATTATCTTGTCGTCGATGTCGGTGAAGTTTTGGACCATGGTGACTTTGTATCCTTTGTACTCAAGATAACGTCTGAAGGCGTCGAAAACTACTGCGGGTCGTGCGTTTCCCAGATGCATCAAACCGTATACTGTCGGTCCACAAACGTACATCTTTACCTTCCCATCTTCAAGAGGTTCGAATGGCTCTTTGCGTCCAGTGTACGTGTTCGTTACTCTCAACATGTCCCAACCTCCAACAAGGGTGTTATCAAAGGGATTCTATCATGCGCGTTTGAAGGCATCTACTTACTCGTACGAGCCGTCACAAATGGATATGAAGATACTTACCAGACCATCTTTTCATTTCACATTGCAGAAAGCATGTTGTGCTTCGCTTCTTCCCTCGCTCACACTCACAAACGGGCACTTCCATGAAGATTCAACATCCTGTTTCAGCTTCATGCTCGCTACATCCGTGTAGTTCGGTGCCCGTTTGTATGAGTACTCGCATCGGCGCTCCGCAAGACAAGCTTTCTGCAATGTGAAACCCCCTGTCTCTTCCCATGAATCGCTTAACAGAATCCCTCACGATCACACAGCCTCACGAGCGCCGAGTGAGCATCCGTACAAAACGACCTCGAAGCCGCACGGATGCGGATGAGAGCGAAGCTGAAGCACGACGCTGAATCTTCGCGTGGGTCGTTTTGTGGATGAAAACGAGGGAAAAAGCGAGTGCTTGCTGTGTGAG
>QNAP01000060.1 GCA_003641795.1 Thermotogae bacterium
GGTGGTGGGATGAAAGAGCTTGCTTCGGCGCTTCGCAAGTCAAGCATTCTGCGATGTGGAATCAAGAGAGAAGGGTAGAAGATACTCACTCGGCGCTCGTGAGGCCGTGTAATCGTGTGGGATTCTGAAACGGTGAAGAGAAGTGCTCGCTTCGGCTGTTGTTGCCATCCAATTCTGTGAATCGATACGAGATGCTGCATAGCTTCAATAGGATGGAAGATTTCAAGTTGTCCTTGTCGTAATAAGCCTTTCTTCTACCTCTGCCTTGCTTGTTAACGAAGTTAGAAGGCAAAAGCATGTCCAACAGCTCAATGATCTTTACAATATCGCTTTTTGAAAGTTCATGTGGAATCATTCATTCGTGCTTTCTTTCTTGTTTTGAGGTATTTCAATGGTACCGTCATTGAATGTGGAAGTCCGCCTTTTTCGTGACATTCTATTAGTTACCAATGCGGCGATCAACTGCACAGAGTATCGTTTGGTAATAAAGACCAAGGAGAAATCGGAAAGCAGACCCGCCCTTCACCTTTTGGGGACAGTAGTCCGTCAGAAAACGGGTCTCCACGCATCAGCGCTTTGGTACATCTTTTTGTAAATTAAGGTGAAAATCTTTGTTTCGTAGAGAAAAAATACATTTTAAGTAGCTTTGAAGAAACTATCGCTGATAATCCCTTTTTTTAGCTAAAAATCGCGAATAATCATACTTGAATGCAGTGTTGCAACGGCGTATAATTTATTTCTGAGAAAGATATTTCGATCCCGGAGGTTTCTTCAGTGCATAGAAAACTGAACCCAGTATCCATGAAGAAAGAAAACAAGAAGATGATTCTAAGGTACCTGATTGAAAAAGGGCAGAGTAGCAGGATGGAGATCGTCCGTAAAACGGGACTCGCCCAAAGTGCCGTTTGGAGGATTATGAGTGAATTGGTAAACGATGGCTTTGTAGAAGAGAGAGGCTTTGCCCCAGGAAAGAGAAGAAAATCTGTTATTTATGGTCCTGCGAGATCTTTCATCACTTCGGTGATATACAACGTCGAAGTCTTGGAAACGCTTGTTGCGATAGGTTTCTTGGATGGGTCTTGGCGAATCCTCGAAAGATTTCCCACACCGTCGACATTCGAATCGTTCAAAGAGAGAGTAAAGACATCGCTTGAAAAAATCAAGAAGGATCTGACCTTCAAAGAAGGTATCACAAAAGTCGTATTTTCTTTACCAGGTATGGTCAACTACGAGAAGAAGCTCTTGATTTACGCGCCGAATTTGAAGTGGAAGAATATCGATTTTCAGAAAGCCTTCGAGGATCTCGAATGGGAGGTTTTTGTGGAAAACGATGCCAACCTTTCCCTTATGGCCGAACAATTTTTCTCCAATGATGTGAAGAAATCGAAGGTTGCGTTCTTTCTTTACTTTGGGGAAGGAGTAGGTGGCGCAATTTCTGTAAACGGAAGTATCGTCAGGGGGAAAAATTCCGCTGCAGGTGAAATAGGACACGTTATGTTCGATGGAAAAAACAGTGAGATAGAGCGCTTTCTTTCCGTTTTAAGACTCATCAGCAAAGCACGAGACTGGATTGGAAATGGGGAGGATTCTCTGAGTGAGAAGTTTCAGCATCTTAAACGTCTTTGGTTCGCCGGACAAGAAGATGTAAAAAGGATACTCGAAGATTACCTATGCCACGTTGGAATCGTTCTGAGAAACATAATTTATCTTCTGAATCCCGACGTCATTGTCCTGGGAGGATTGATAAATGACATACACGAGACGTTCGGTCCGTGCATAAAAAGGGAGATTGAGATGGACATGGAAAAGGAAATAGTAGCCGGTGTTCAAATAAGAGACACGGCTTTTAAAGAAGTTCCTCCCTCTCTTGTTGGAGGGAATGTCTTGGTCATTGAACATTTTCTGAAAACTCTATAGTGGTTTTCACTATAACTTCAACTTCGAGGAGGTGTTTTTATGAAACGGTTGTTTGTGTTTCTCGTCTTAGCACTAACCATCTCGTTGTTTGCGCAGGTTTCTGTCCCAAGGGAAGAAACGGTGTACATTGCTGGTTGTTTGTGGGGGCCGGCAACGACGTGGAATCTTTACGCACCACAGTCGACATGGGGTACTGATCAATTCTTGTATATTCCAGCGTTCCAGTACGATCTTGGAAGAGACGCTTGGATTCCGTTGATCGCGGAAACGTACGAATTTCTCGACGACAAGACGTTGAGGATCTACATAAGACCCGAAGCAAAGTGGAGCGATGGTGAACCGATCACGGCTGAAGACTTCGTGTATGCCCTAGAACTCTCAAAGAAGCTCGGCATAGGACCAGGCGTTGGATGGGATAGTTACATTGAAAATGTAAGAGCCATCGCTTCAAAGGTTGTCGAGTTCAAAGCAAGAACGGAGCCGTTGAATTACTTCCAATTCCTTTCATACTCACTTGGAGCTCAGCCGATGCCCAAACACGTCTACTCCAAGCTCGAAGCTGCAGGAACGATAAAAGACTGGATCAACGATAAACCTGAGGAGCAGGTTGTCTCTGGTCCGTACAAACTCTACCACCACGACCCGAATATCGTTATCTACCAGAGAATCGATAACTGGTGGGGTAAGGACATCTTTGGGTTGCCAAGACCCAAATACATTGCGCACGTGATCTACAAAGACAACCCAAGTGCGAGTTTGGCCGTGGAAAGGGGAGACGTGGACTGGGTTGGATTGTTCATCCCAAGCGTTTGGGAAATGTGGGAAAAGAAGAAGCTGCCCATTGGCACATGGTACAAAGAAAAACCGTACTTCCTACCAGACGGTGTCGGGTTCGTTTACTTGAACAACACAAAGCCGGGACTTTCTGATCCTGCTGTCAGAAAAGCCATTGCTTATGCTATACCTTATGAAGAGATGTTGGTGAAGGCTTACTTTGGTTACGGTAGCCAAGCGCATCCTTCGATGGTCATAGACTTGTTTGAACCTAACAAGCAGTACATAAACTACGAACTCGCTAAGAAAGCTTGGGGCACAAGCGACGGAAGAATACCATTCGACCTTGAGAAGGCAAAGAAAATCCTCGACGAAGCGGGATACAAACCCGGCAAGGACGGTATTAGGGTTGGCCCGGACGGCACGAAGCTTGGTCCATACACGATATCCGTTCCTTACGGATGGACAGACTGGATGATGATGTGTGAAATGATCGCCAAGAACTTGAAGAGCATAGGCATCGACGTTGTCACAGAATTCCCAGACTTCTCCGTGTGGGCAGACCGAATGACGAAGGGAACATTCGACCTCATCATCTCTTGGAGTGTTGGTCCGAGCTTCGATCACCCGTTCAACATCTACAGGTTCGTACTCGACAAGAGACTATCTGCACCTGTCGGTGAAGTGACATGGGCGGGAGACTGGGAAAGGTACGACAACGACGAAGTTGTTGAGCTTCTGGACAAGGCAGTTTCCACATTGGATCCAGAGGTCAGGAAGAATGCTTACTTCAGGATCCAAGAGATCGTTTACAGAGATATGCCAAGTGTACCTGCGTTCTATACTGCACACTGGTACGAGTACTCAACAAAGTACTGGATCAACTGGCCCAACGAAGAGAATCCGTTCTGGTTCAGACCTGCTCCTTGGCACGCGGATACTTTGCCGACGCTGTTCAGTATCTCTTCGAAGAACAATCCGCAATCTGTTCCAACATGGATAGAAACTACTGACAAAGGTGGACTCGGCATACCCACTGCGAAGGTGTTCACAGACCTTCAATCTGCGGGGAAGTGATTACGTGATTGATTCCGGCCCCCTCCTGGGGGCCGGGTTTATGGAACTTCGCATAGGGAGTGAAATTGAGTGGCTTCTAAACCAATGTTCAGGTTTCTCCTGAGGCGTTTCATCTTTCTTCTGGTAACTTACATCGTTGCTACCACCGTGGTTTTCATACTTCCCAGAGCGATTCCAGGAAACCCTCTGGCTCAGATGCTTTCGAGTCTCTCTCAAGTTGCTCAGGCAAACCCGGAAGCGATAAGGGCTGCCGAAAGAACTCTGATGAAAGAATTCGGTGTGGATAAACCCGTGCTTGTACAGTATGGAGAATTTCTTTTGAAAGCATTGAGAGGAGATCTTGGAACTTCTATATCATACTACCCACGAAAGGTGATCGATCTGATAGTTCCGGTGATACCGTGGACATTGATCCTCCTTCTACCTGCCACACTCGTTGCATGGATACTCGGAAACACTCTTGGAGCGTTGGCCGCTTATCGGAGAAACACATGGATAGACAAAGGAGTCTTGACTTCCTCGTTGGTTGTCTCTCAGATACCTTATTACTGGCTCGGAATGATATTCATATTCTTGTTTGGTGTGCGACTCGGATGGTTACCCGTTCAAGGTGCATACTCTCAAGGAACTATTCCCAGTCTCAGCTGGGGATTTTTCGTGGATGCTTTGAAACATTACGTGATGCCTTTCGCATCCATCGTGATCTCCACCATGGGCGGTTGGGCGATAGGCATGAGGGTAATGGTCGTTTACGAACTCGGAAGTGACTATGCGTTGTTTTCAGAGTATTTGGGAATGAGGGACAAGAGGATCTTCAAATACGCTTTTCGGAACTCGCTCCTACCTCAGATAACGGGATTAGCCCTGAATTTAGGTACAGTTTTGGGAGGCGCTTTGATCACCGAGATCGTTTTCAACTATCCAGGAACAGGTTTTCTGCTCTTCAAAGCTCTGACCACCCTCGACTATCCCATGATACAGGGGATCTTCGTCATTCTCATCGCATCGGTTTATTTGGCGAACTTCATCGTGGACTTCCTCTACGCCTGGATAGATCCAAGAATACGGTTGGGACAGGAGGAATGACCATGTTTTCGACGATGATTAGACCGCTCTTTAAAAATAAAAAGTTCATAATCGGTATTTCCATATTTCTTCTCTTCCTACTGTTGGGTATCTTGGGACCGACCTTTTACAAAGTCGATCCCACGGAGATGACCTGGGATTACGAGCAACCTCCTTCCGTTGAACATCCACTCGGCACGGATACTTACGGTAGAGACATCCTTGCACAGCTACTTCATGGCATTCGATCCTCGCTCTACATAGGTTTTCTGGCAGCTACCATTTCGTTGGTGCTCGGGACGATCGTTGGCAGCTTGTCCGCGGTGAAGAGAGGCATAGTGGATGACACACTCATGGCAATGACGAACATCGTCTTGACAACACCATCCATTTTGATCGCCATACTCATCGCGAGTTATCTGAGAATAAGAAGCATGGAGGCTGTGGCTGTCATTTTGGGACTCTTCCAATGGCCTTGGTTCGCAAGGGCGATCAGGGCCCAACTGATGAGCGTCACATCGAGAGAATACGTTTATCTCTCCATCATGGCTGGTTATTCCGACTTGAGACTGGTGATCGAAGACCTCCTTCCGACCATTGCGACCTACGCTTTCATGTCCTTCGTGCTCTTCATAAACGGAGGAATAATGGGCGAGGCAGGATTGAGTCTGATCGGACTCGGCCCTACCCGGGGCATTTCTCTGGGATTGATGTTGCAATGGGCAGTTCTTATGGAAGCTGTGAGGAGAGGGCTTTGGTGGTGGTTCATTCCACCGGGAGTTGCCATCGTCGCAATAACGGCTTCGCTCATGGTTGTCAGTACAACAATGGATGAGGTTTTCAATCCGAGGTTGAGGGAGGAATAAAGAAGTGTTACTCAAGGTGGAGAACGCGAAAGCTTACTATAAACTGGAGAAGGTTTCCGTCAAAGCCGTTGATGGTGTCTCCTTTGAGATATTCGAAGATGAGGTCGTTGGTGTTGTGGGTGAATCTGGCAGTGGAAAGACGACGCTTTCGAATCTTGTATCCATGAATATATTGAAACCACTCACGCTTGTGGAAGGCAAGATACTTTTGAAGATCAACGGGGAGTTCAAAGAGATTTCGTCCATGTCGAGGGAAGAGGTGAAGAAAAAACTTTGGGGGAAAGAGGTCACCATCGTTCCTCAGAGCGCCATGAACGCTTTGATGCCAACAATTAGAATGGCAAAGTACGTTGAACACCTTGCACACTCCCACGACCTCGCCGAGGAAAAGCTTTTGGCGAAGGCTGAAAAGAGGTTCGAAGAGGTCGGACTGGACCCGCTTTGGTTGAAAAGATATCCTTTCGAACTCAGCGGGGGCATGAAGCAGAGGGCAGTGATAGCCATAGCGACGATTTTGAATCCGAAGCTTCTCATAGTGGACGAACCGACATCCGCTCTCGACGTTGTCAATCAAAGGGTGTTTCTCAAGGTTTTGATGCAGTTGAAAAGAATGGGCATTGTCAGAAGCATCATCTTCATAACGCACGACATCGCTACGGTTCGTCAGATCGCCGACAGAATGATCGTCATGTATGCGGGTAAGATCGTTGAAATCTCCTCGATGGAAGAGATACTACGAAAGCCACTTCATCCGTACACGCGGGGGTTGCTCAATTCTGTGTTGACCCCCGAACCCGAGATCAGAAAGAGGGGGATCAGCGTCATTCCTGGTGCACCACCCAACCTTATAAGCCCGCCGCACGGATGTAGGTTCCATCCGAGGTGTCCTCACGTGATGGACATCTGTAAAGAGAAAGATCCTCCCTTAGAAGAGGTTGAAGAGGGCAGAAGAGTGGCATGCTTCCTGTATTCGGAGGAGAGAAGATGAGCAGACTCGTGGTTGAAAATCTCACGAAGATATTCTCCTTGGGATTCTTCTCGAGAAGACACATAGAGGCTGTTAAAAACATTTCTTTCAAGATAGAAGGAAGGGAGATCGTATCTCTGGTTGGAGAGAGCGGTTCCGGTAAAACGACGACCGCGAAGATGATTTTGAGACTCTTTCCGCCCACCAGTGGGAAGATTCTCTTTGAGGGCAAAGACATTTGGAAAGATCTGAAAGATCAAGAATCGATCAGAGACTTTCGAAGAAAGGTCCATGCAGTTTTTCAAGATCCCTTCGCGAGCTACAACCCATTTTATCCCGTCGAAAGAACCCTTTGGCAGGCTGTGAATCTGTTGGAAAAAAAGCTTTCCAACAAAAAAGAAGCACTGGAGCTGATAAAAGAATCGCTCGTGAGAGTTGGAATAGATCCTAAGGATATCCTTGGGAAGTATCCTCACCAGATATCCGGTGGTCAAAAGCAGAGAATAATGATAGCAAGGTGTTGGATCTTGAAACCTCTATTAATAGTAGCAGACGAACCGACCTCCATGATAGACGCCTCTTGCAGAGGAGGAATCATACAGCTTCTCGAGGAACTCAGGGAAGTGGAGGGAACTTCGATCATATTCATAACACACGACCTTGGACTCGCTTACTACGTATCCGACAACATCTTCGTGATGAAAGATGGAGAGATAGTCGAAAGAGGTCATCCAGACAAGGTGGTGCTTGAACCTACCCACGAGTATTCAAAACTCCTCGTAGAAAGCATTCCAAAACTGTACAGGAAACTGGAAGGTTTGTGACATGTTCACGCGTGCTATTTTGTTGATCTTTGCTTGGGCGTTAGTGTTGGAGTTCTTCGTTCTGGTGTATTACCTTTGGCGAGGTACGAGACCGTTGGAGTTCTATATGAGCCTCGGTTTGATGGTCTTCACGGCTTTCTCTTTGATCTTTTTCATCCTGAGAGAACGTAAAAGGAGGGATGAGGGTGATAAGCGTAGATGAGGTGCTTTCAAAGCTCACTTTGGAGGAGAAGGTGAAGATCGTTGTCGGAGTGGGGATGCCTGGTCAGTTTTCTAATCCTCCATCCAAGGTGGCTGGAGCAGCGGGTGAAACACACCCTATACCACATCTCGGTTTGCCGAGTGCCATCTTGGCAGACGGTCCTGCGGGGTTGAGGATAAACCCAACACGCGAGAACGATGAGAAGACTTACTACGCTACCGCATTTCCCATTGCGGTCATGCTCGCTTCCAGTTGGAACAGAGAGCTCTTGGAAAAAGTGGGCAAAGCGATGGGTGAGGAAGTCAGAGAGTACGGTGTGGATATCCTTCTGGCACCTGCGATGAACATTCATAGAAATCCTCTCTGTGGAAGAAACTTCGAGTATTACTCTGAAGATCCCGTACTCTCTGGTGAGATGGCTTCCGCCTTTGTGAAAGGAGTTCAGTCGCAGGGAGTGGGTGCGTGTATAAAACATTTTGTCGCAAACAATCAGGAAACCAACAGAATGGCTGTAGACACGATCGCCTCCGAAAGGGCTCTGCGAGAAATCTACCTTAAGGGTTTTGAAATCGCCGTGAAAAAGTCAAAGCCTTGGACTCTCATGAGCGCTTACAACAAATTGAATGGAAAGCATTGCTCCCAAAACGAGTGGCTCTTGACGAAGATTTTGAGAAAAGAATGGGGATTCGAAGGATTTGTGATGACCGATTGGTATGCAGGTGACAATCCGGTCGAGCAGCTCAAGGCGGGGAACGATCTAATCATGCCAGGTAAAGTGAACCAAGTGAACCCATCTATGAAAGACGAAGTCACCGAGATCATAGGAGCCCTCAGAGAAGGAAAGCTTAGTGAGGATGTTTTGAACGAATGTGTGAGGAACATCTTGAAAGTTCTCGTGAACGCTCCATCTTTTAAAGACTACAAGTATTCGAACACTCCCGATCTCGATACCCACGCCGAGATTGCCTACGAAGCTGGTGTGGAAGGGGCAGTGCTTTTGAAAAACGAAAATGTCTTGCCCATCGACAAAGATGCGAAGATCGCAATCTTCGGAACAGGGCAGATAGAAACCATCAAGGGAGGAACGGGAAGCGGAGA
>QNAP01000061.1 GCA_003641795.1 Thermotogae bacterium
ATCCACGGAGCTTTGGAAGACCGCGCCCCTTTTTAGCAGGCTGCTGAACAATTCCTCTACGTTGGGGATGGTGCCGTTATGGGCTACTGCAATCTTCCCCTTCTGCGTGATCGCCACAAACGGCTGTATTTCATCAGTTGCGCCTACAGTGGAGTATCTGACGTGCCCTATCCCGCTTGTCGATTTCGTCCACCTGTCCTCGCCAAGCACGGTGTCCACAAGCCCTCCACCCTTTACTGTTTTGAAATCTTTAAGAACCACTCCCACACTTTCCTGGCCTCTATGTTGAAGTCCGAGCAGAATGTCGTGCAAAGTGGAGTACGCATCCTCGACGTTCCATACAGCGGCGATTCCACACAAACGTTCTCACCTCACATCCATTTCAGCACACCGATTTTCTCGACGGGTACATCCGTCTTCACGGAATCAGCGAATACGATCACCATTTGATGTGCCGGCTCTGTCCGAGGCACATCAACATTCAGCTTCAATCCCAATCGTCTCAGAGCTTTCACATGCGTAACGTTTACTAGACTGGACGCTGCGAGTACGAAGGCTCCCTTCGCTGAGAGATATTCTATAACCTCCCATAGCCTTCTCTCCCTCTCCACATCGAAGTCCGGCCACCCAATCGCATAGACATTTGAAGGCTTGGGCCTCACGATCTTTTTGGGATCCGCACGCCCAACCATACCAATCACCAACGTTGGAGGTATCGCTCTTCCCCCATACGTGTTGTAAAGTGATGCATTGCCGGATGCGACCGGAATATTCGCAAATCTGCAGGCATCTTCAAGAGCTTTCATCATGGCGGCTAAATCGGTTGGATCGGCGTCAGGGTCTCCATAATTCACGCAGTTGGTTACTGCCAGAGGTTTCGCACCCACAGACAGAGTCTTTCTGACACTCTCTAAAACCGCTATGAAAGTACCCCAATAAGAATCTTGTACCGCCAGATCGGCCCTGCTGTGTGTTAAAAGTGAATAACCTCCATCTCCTTTCACTCGCATGACTGCAGGACCAAGACCGGGAGGTATCACTGTGTCGGTTCCCACCATGTAATCGTACTGCTCAAAAACGGTATGGGCATCGACAACCTTGAAATCCACCTTTCGAAAGTCCGGCATGTCTTTCGGGACATAATCGGAGACCGGTTCTTCAGGTGCATTCGCCAAAAGCTGGACAGGAACCTCCATTATCTTCTTATCGCCATAGAAAACCCTATAAGTTGGATCTGCCTTTACCTCCGCTACGACTGCTGCCGTGAGGAGATGATCTTTAGCGATCTCGATTATCCTCTCCGCCCTGTCCTTCGTGGTAACCACAGCCATCCTCTCCTGGCTCTCACTGATGAGAATCTCCCAGGGCTTCATATTCGATTCCCTCAAAGGTAGACGCTCCAGATGCACGACAGCACCTAATCCTCCGCGGGCTACCAATTCGACAGTTGCCGAAAGGACACCGCCCGCTCCCAGGTCTTGCGCTCCATCTATCAGCCCTTCTTCGTTCATCCTCAAAAAGGCTTCTATAAGCATCTTCTCCGCAAAGGGATCGCCCACCTGTATCGAGAGTTTTGAAGCCTTGTCACCGGTGAGGTCCTCAGAAGCAAAGGATGCACCGTGTATTCCGTCTCTACCGGTGGCCCCACCGAAGACGACCATAACCTGTCCGGGTTTACTCGCCTTCGAGGGAAGTATATTGCCGTGCGGAGCCACGCCGACGGCCATCACGTTTACAAGAGGATTGTGCTGATATAGTTCAGAAAGTCTGAGTTCGCCACCCACAGTCGGCACTCCTATGGAGTTTCCGTAGTCCGCAATGCCTTCTATTATTCCTCCTATTACGCTGTTCATGTGAAGAGAATCGAGTATGGCTGAAGGACGTGCTCCCATGGCGAGAACGTCTCTTATTATTCCCCCAACTCCGGTTGCTGCACCGTTGTAAGGTTCCACCGCGCTGGGATGATTATGGCTCTCCACTTTGAAAACCAGACCGAAGTCACCGTCCAGATCAACGACGCCGGCATTACCGTGATGCCCCTGTTTCGGCAACCTACGAATGTATCCCGCAGTATGGGAATACCCGCAGTGCTCACTCCACATCACTGCAAAGGCATGGAGCTCGACGAAGTCGGGATCGCGTCCTAGTTTCCCCTTCAAGATGTTCAAGTATCTCAACTTGCATTCCTCCTCAGATATTCAACAACCGATGTGAAGAGCTTTAAGCCGTCTTCTCCGCCCAGTAACTTTTCATAAGCGCGTTCGGGGTGAGGCATCATGCCCAATATCCTACCGTCTTCGGTCGTGACCGCGGCTATCATATCGTCGGAACCGTTCACATCATCCATGTATTTGAAAACAACGCGGATTGCGCTATCTGTTTTGAAATATCTACCGTATCCGTGCGCCACAGGAAGTTTGATAACCTCTCTCGATTTGAAGTTCCGTGTGAACGGAGTATCAACATCCTCCACGATCAATCTTACCCACTTGGATACAAACCGACCAGACGAATTCCGTAACAGTGCACCTGGAAGAAGCCCCATTTCTATGAGTATTTGAAAACCATTGCATATGCCCAGAATTAGCTTACCTCTGTCTGCCGCCCTTCTCACTTCGTGACTTATCTTCTCGCGAGCGGCCACCGCGCCCGGCCGAAGGTAATCTCCATAAGAAAAACCACCCGGAAGGACCACAAGATCGCAACCATCGAGTGAATCATCCAGACCGACGTAATTCACATCCACTCCCACGTATTTTAGCGCGTGGTAAACGTCTCGATCGCAGTTCGATCCAGGATAAACCACTATACATGCTTTCACAGAGTTCTCACCTCGTACTCTTCGACAACGGGATTAACCAACAGGTCTTCACAAGCCTGGTGTACGATCCGCGTTGCCTCAACCTCGTTTTCTGCCTCCACTTCGAGATGTATGGATTTCCCCAATCTCAGATGATATATGGGTAGGCCCTTCTCTGTTCTGAGCACCCTTTCTATAGTCTCACCTCTGGGGTCTCTGACGCTACTTTTGAACTGGACATCTATTGCGAAACGATACTTCGACACGCTTCGAGCACCTCCTTGTACCGCTCTATGGGATCGGCGATGTCATGCCGATATACATCCTTGTCAAAGATTTCTTCTTTCCTACGCAGTCTACAGGTGTCGGGAGAGATTTCATCTCCGATGATCACATTCCCATTGCCGTCCAAACCAAACTCGAATTTTATGTCCCAAAGGTCGAACCCCGCTCTTTGAAAGAAACCTCGCAATAACTCTGCAGCTCTGATCGCTGTATCCGACATTTCTCTCGCTTGTTCTTTACTCGCAATGCCGAGTGTTTCAAGATGGTTAATACACACCATTGGATCATGTCTTGCATCATCCTTGATAAAAAACTCCACCACAGGACGCGAAAATGATTCACCTTCCACGCCACCGTACCGGCGGATAAACGAACCCGTTTTCACAAACCTCACGACCACTTCGAGAGGGAACATCCTCAAAGCCACGACTTTTAGTGTGTTCGGGGGATAGAAATCAAGAAAGTGTGTTGGTATGCTTTGGCGGTTTAGATAACCCATAGTTATGGCTGTCAACTCCGCGCATATGGAACCCTTGCCCTCAAAAATATCGTGTTTTGCTCCATCGCCGGCAGTTATATCGTTTTTGAAGCGCACGATAGCTTCATCGCCCCTAATTTCCACGATTTTCGTCTTGCCCTCGTATAACATTCACATCCACCTCCGCATCCAGGATATCCTTGTTTCCAGCTTTTAACCAGATTAGATTTAATGTCAAAAAGCCCTATATCTTTTGGACGCGAGCGATTGGAAAGATACAGGGCGAGAAATTTGAGGATATTATACCTTAGAATAACATGAAAGGCGTGCTTAAAGTGCTCCTCACGAGAATTTGGCAGGAAAGCCCACGGATTCATCCATGGGGGAATTGTCATTTTTCTCCGCGTAATTATAGAATTGTGACTGATATAATATAAACCATGAAGGCCATTAAAACAGTCAAATGCAAGTTCCAAGTTAATATTGAACAGGCTGCTGCTCTTTTAGAAATCCCGCAGCAGTTTGCTGGTGCTTGCAACGACACCTTCCGCGTTTTCAGGAAAAACTTTGCCACCACTTCCAATGGTCTAAAGTTCTTTGTACGACAGGTTATTCACACCCGCAGACATTGTGCTCAGTCGCAGTGGAAGCTCCAGGCCAACGGCACGAAAGGAGAAAACACCTCTTGAAACAGTTGTCGGGGAAGGAACGCCAGATGGCCGATCTCAATCAAAAGATTTCCAAAGCGACTGTTCGATCTTGTAAACATGAAGAAGCGATCGTCATGAAAGGATAGTTGACAGAAACTCAAAGCCAGGGAGGCTGAAAAGGTGGGAAAGGGAGAGGTTCTCGAAGAACTTTTAAGAGAGATATGCTTTTTGGTCAAGAAAGTGGGACGGCAGGTACTGAGGAATTACGAACTAACACCTGCCCAATTTGAAGTGCTTCAAAAACTCTACTTTCTGGGCAAGATGAAGATGAGTGATCTGAGTCGAGAATTGGGAGTCGCCAAAAGTACCATCACAGGTATAGTTAAGGGTCTCGAACATGCTGGTTATGTTACCAGGGAAAAGGATACGAACGATCTGAGAGTAAACGTCCTCGACCTCACCACCAAGGGACGAGAGGTAATCGAAAAGGTGATAATGCGCAGGCAAAACTTCGTATCGCAGTGTAGCCAGTCCATAGGAGAGAAGATCTCTGGACGGTTGGAGAACGATCTGAAGCAGTTCCTCGAAAGTATCAGGAGGGAAGCCAAAAATTGGTTGTGAACTCTGCAGTTAGGTTCTTTGCTTCTATCGTGGTAGTAATCCTTTTGGCTGGAATGGTCCTTGGAACCAGTGTTACGGTGATGGCGAATCCACCAAACACCTCGATATACCTGAAAGATCGGCTTCTCGCGCACTGTACGGCGGGTTTAGCAACGTTCGACTTGCCGCCAGGGTTTCATGCGCTTAGATTCACGAGTCCCGGCTACTTTCCTCAGGAATTGAAGGTGGAAGTCGATGCTTCGCCCCTCACTATCAATGTGGAACTGCTACCTTTGGCGTGGTTGGAAGTTGAATCCTCACCGACGGGCGCGATAGTTGCTGTGGACGGCTTGGAAGTCGGTAAGGCCCCCACGACGATCGAAACGTCTGCAGGTACACGGACGCTCTGTATCAAGCTTGGTGGCTACTTGGATGCATCTACCGTGGTATACCTTGAGCCATTCGAGAGTGAACATGTAGAGCTTTCCTTGATTCCGAAAGGATTGACGATTATAGAATCTAAGCCGCCTGGAGCAAAAGTCAGCATCGATGGATCATACTTGGGCATCACGCCGCTTCAAATAGTACTTGAATCCGGAGAACATCGAATCGCACTCGAAAAAGTGGATTATTTTTCATTCGAAGCCACCATGGTGGTGAAAGACTCTACCGTCACGTGGTATGCAAAAAAACTGATACCGAAAGCTCTTTTGACGATAAGTGGTCTACCTCAAGGAGCCATCATCACGCTCGATTCCACAACCACGTTGAGGAGAGAGCTCATCACTACACCGGGACGACACGAACTGGTAGTGGAAGCTCCCGGATATTCAAGCTTCAAAAAGATCGTTGAGCTCAAACCGGGAAGAAACGAAATCCAAGTTAGTCTAATCCCCCGGCTTTACGAACTTTCGGTGAGTTCCACGCCGTCTGCTATCGTGCAAGTCGACGATCTGCCGTATGCCTTGAGTCCGTGCACTTTCAAAGTGGCTCCAGGTGTCCACGATGTGGTCCTGTTCAAAGTCGTGGACGGAAGCACGTCAGTAGTATGGAAAGACCGAGCGCTTGTGGCAACGGACGTTTCAATTGGAGCAGAAATTCATCATTTTGGAACTTTGGAAATCGTGTCTAAGCGGGTGCTGTCTATAAGTGACGGTGAACAGGAATATCCAGTGCCCACAATTCTCCACTTGAGAGAAGGCGTGTGGAAGTTCACAGCAACAACAATGGACGGTGCGACTTTCGATTTCTGGGCGCGTTCTAAACCGGGAACATACCAGATGGTCGATCTCGATGATAGGCTCATTTCTTACATAAGCGTGGTGACGCCCACATCTGGTGCGACAGTGAGCGTGGACGGCAAATTCGTCGGTCACACTCCATTGATGGGACTGGAAATCCTCCCTGGCCCACATGCAATAACGGTGGTTTCCAGCGAAACATCCGCGATGAAACTCATCGTCGTGCCTACAGGAGAAAATATGCTGATCACATTTGAAAGACTCGGGAGGGGTGAACCGTGAAGCGGATCGTGATGTTCTTTTTTGTGTGTCTTGCATTCGTTTCTGGAATATCAGAAGTGAAGATAGCCGATATCCAGCCTTCAGCGGACGTGTACGAAGCTGTAAAACGCGTGGTAGAGGCAGGAGTAATGAGCCTTGACGAAAAGAACAGATTTCTCGGAACCCTTCTGGTGACGCGTTATGACCTCGCGCGTAGTTTGGCGAACTTTATGGGCTATCTTGAATCTCGCGTTCGAGTAGAGGAGATAAGCAAAACCCTCAGCAACGTGACGACACGGATCAAGGTTATCGAAGCCTTTGCCAATGTTACGCAAACGGAGATCGAAAATATCAAAGGTGACCTCGACATGCTGAAAAGCGTTCAAAACTCGATGAGCACAGAACTAACAGAGAAGATGGACACCTTCACTGCAGGTGTTAACGCGAAAGTCGAAGCTCTTGAAAGTCGATTCTTTCAGGCATTAGATGAGATCAACGCAAGACTCGACCTTCAAGACAGCGAGATTGTAGCACTCAAAGCTGAGTTGAATGGAGTCAAAAAAAGTGTAGAGATGGTAAATGATACCCTCTCATCCTCGTTAACTCGTTTGTCGGTGGATGTGAAAGCCAATCGGATGGCATTGGAAAGCTTCAAGCAAGAAGTCTCAGCCGTTCGAAAGACGCTCAACGATGCGATAACTGCATTCCCTTCTCAGATCGACAGAGTTAAAGAAGAGTTTCGAGAACAACTCGACACCATGACAGAATCCTTAAAAGCATCACAGACTTCCCTGAAGAAAGAATTGAAAACATCGTTTCTCGAAGTCGAGGCGCTTCTGGCGACAACCAGAGAAGACATCGTTTCAGCGACAACAGAGCTTGCAGCTTTGGAAGCGAGTGTCACCAAAGTGACACAAAGCAGTTCTGAGGCTATTTCAAAGAACACCCAGGAGATACGGAAATTGGATTTAGAACTTCGCGATCAACGTTCTCAACTCAGCGATCTGATGCAACGTCTTAACGAAGCGTCGAGCAGAATCGAAAGACTTTCTAAAGATCTGATTCTTGTCAAAGCCGAGCTGGATAAAGCTGAACAAGATCTGAAAGAGTTGGGAGTTTCCGTGCAAGACCAAGAAAAGGTATTGAACGATCTGACGGCGACGCTGAGGAAGACAGAGATGGACTTGATGACGATCCAGGCGAAATTGAAAGAGCTCGACTCGGTAAAAAACGAGCTCTCTTCAACTGTCCGTGTTACGGAGGACCTCACAGACCGGATAAACTCACTGGAAAAGCGTACAAATAAGATAGAAAACGAAGTGGCAAAAACGAGTGAGAAGGTGAAATCGGTATCAACTCAATCACTCGCCCTTACAGGTGCTTCCGCATTTTTGGGAATTCTTTTGGGGGCTTTGTTAGCTTGGTTCGCCCTCTCATCCGTGCCGTGAACGACGGTAGAGTTCGTACATGAGTATCGCTCCACTAACAGAGACGTTGAGTGATTCCACTTTTGGTTCCATGGGGATGGCTACGACTTCATCACAACTCTCTCTCATCAGTCGAGAAATACCCTTTCCTTCACTGCCTAATAATAACAATACTCGCTCCGCGAAGGAGACATCCCAGATGGACCTTCCGCCCATATCGGCTCCATAGACCCAAAAACCTCTCTTTTTGAACTCCTCGATAGCTCTTCTAAGGTTAATAACGATGGACACGTCCACTTTGAATATATTCCCCTCCGACACCTTCACCACCGCGGGCGTTACGTGAACGGCTCTATTTTGAGCAATCACAATGCCCTTCACTCCAAAAGCGGCTGCACTCCGTGCCAAGGCTCCCAAGTTGTGAGGGTCCTGTATGTGATCAAGGACGAGGACCGCAGGGTAATCAAATAGATTGTCCAAAGGCTCGTAAACGAACTCAACCTCTGCTACCACACCCTGATGGTTTTGATTTCCAACAAGATCTTTCAAAACCCTGTCAGGAACTTCCTTCACTCCAATCCCAAGACTTAAAGCGAGACGAACTATCTCTTCAATATCACGTCCGCCTCGTCTGCGCGAGACGAAGAGCCTGCTGACAGTATGTTTAGCTTGCGAAAGTGCTTCTCTTATCGGATTTTTCCCGTAGATATACATACATATCAGAAACCTTCCAAAACGACCTCCTCGTACACTTTTTCTAATTTCCTTCTGTGGAGCCTTTTTCTTTCTCCACAGAGTGTCACGAAAAAAGTAGGCCTCCCACATTCAATGGCGGTACCGTTGAAATATTTATTGAAATATCTCAAAATAAGAAAGGAAGCCCATATGAATGGTACCACAAGAACTTTCAAGCGATGTTGTAAAGATCATCGAACAGTTGGACAAGCTTTTACCTTCCTTCCCCCTTGATTTCACATTGCAGAATACTTGTCTTGCGAAGCGCCGAAGCGAGCACTTTC
>QNAP01000062.1 GCA_003641795.1 Thermotogae bacterium
GAGAGTAAGAAATCCAACCTGGAAAAAGATAAAACGAATGTACGAAGAGAACAAAGAAAAATACAAAGACAGATACGTAGTGGAGCAAGTGATTAGGAAAGATGAAGAACGCGTACGGGCAATAGGAAAGGACAAAGAGCCTGGAAATGGGAAAAAGAGTGTTAGGGTAAAGGTAATAGCGTAGAACTGGGTGCAGGCGATGAATTTTTTGTGTTTCTTGTTAGAGGGATGAACATCTTATCACGCAGGTTTTTTTACGTTATGCCTCCAGGAATTTTCGAATACACTCCTGCCAGTGTTGACAACACCAGAAACTTAAGGTACAATCAAAAAGGCTGGGCCGTTAGCTCAACAGGTAGAGCGGCTGATTCTTAATCAGTAGGCTGCAGGTTCGAGTCCTGCACGGCCCACCAAAAGGAAGTGGAGGCCACCCGGCTTCCCGCCCCAGCCGATTTTGGCGAAGGGCTAACATGAGGAGCATCTCTAAGGCGGGTGGTCACCCGCCTTTTTCTGTGTACACTGGAGGTGGGAAAATTAGCTCATCCAGCGATGTTCCCAAAAACCGGGAAATAAAAGTACCTCAGGTAAGACTGATCGACGTGGATGGCAGGAATCTCGGTATTTACCAGACAAAGCAAGCGTTAGAGCTTGCGCGGGAGAAAGAGCTGGATCTCGTGTTAGTTGCACCCAACAGTGATCCACCTGTGGCGCGGATCATGGATTACGGTAAGTACAAGTACGAGAAGGAAAAGAAACAACGAGAGGCAAAGAGAAGGCAAAAACAAACAGAGCTGAAACAGATGAAGTTCCGTCTGAAGATAGACGATCACGATTTCTACACGAAGCTGAACCATGTGAAGCGGTTTCTCCAAAGAGGAGACAAAGTCAAAATCACGATAATGTTCCGCGGAAGGGAGATGGCCTTTACAGATCAGGGCCACAAGCTTCTCGAAAGGATACGTCAAGAACTGGAAGATATAGCAGAAGTTGAAACACCCCCTGTTTTGGAGGGGCGAGACATGCGTATGACACTCAAGCCAAAAAAGTGACCCCCTGGAGGTGTGAACATGGGCAAAAAGACTAAGATGAAAACACGTAAGACCATGGCGAAGAGAATAAAGGTTTCTGGGAGCGGAAAGCTGATCCGAAGAAAGGCGGGGCGCGGACACAATACCGCAAAGAAAGGAAAGAAGAGATTGAGACAACTGCGTCAGGAAACGGTGGTCTCCAAAGCAATGGAAAAGCATGTCAGGAGATCTCTGGGACTGTGAGGTGAGCAAAGATGAGAGTTAAAACATCGGTTACGTGGAGAAGGAAAAGAAAGAAGATCCTCAAGAGCGCCAAAGGCTACAGGGGAGCTTTGAGCAGACGCTACAGATTGGCAAAGCAGATGTACTACCGCTCCGGTGCTTTCGCCTTCAGAGGAAGAAAGGAAAAGAAAAGAAACTTCAGGCGTCTTTGGATAACACGGATCAACATAGCCGCAAGGAACGCGGGATTGAAGTACAGTGATTTGATACACGGACTCAAACTGGCGGGAGTCAATATAAACCGCAAGATGCTGGCGGAACTTGCGGTACATGATGTGGAGGCATTCAACGCTTACGTTGAAGTAGCTAAAGAAGCCCTATCGAGAAAATGAAATTTATGAATGTAGCGGTATTACTGGCAGCAGGAGACGGGATACGTTTTGGAGGATACAAGCAATTCGAAAAGATCGGGGGTAGGATGGTTTACACCTACCCTCTTTCGGTTCTTCAGGAAATGGGATTGTTTGAAAGAATTGTCATCGTTCTTCCCTCGAGTGAACATTTCAACGTTGTCAAAGAAAACGTGGAGAAGATCGTGGGGGGGAAAACACGTCAGGAATCATCCCGCTTGGCGGTGAAATATCTTCGCGAAACTGCTCTTCCACCAGACTCTTTGGTTTTGGTACACGATGCGGTTCGCCCCTTTCTGAAGAAAGAAGGAGTCATAAAGGTGATGGAGGCGGCTCAGAAATGTGGCGCCGCTACCGTCGGAAAATACAGCACCGACACCGTCTATTTTGCCGGAGAAACCATCTCACTTCTGGATAGAGAAAAGATTTTCTTGGCGGAAACACCGCAAGTCTTCCGCTTCGATTTGCTGGAAGAAGGACACGAAAGAGCATTGCGTGATGGATTCAGCGCAACCGACGATATCTCCCTGGTGTTGAGGATCGGTGTAACCCCGCAATTGGTGGAATCAGATTGGTTCAACTTGAAACTCACTACACGGCGGGATATTGAGCTCTTCAACCTGCTGCTGAAGAGCGGTATTAGATCAAAGCTCCGATGAGGAAAACCGGTGAAAGAATTGCCCCTACAATAATGCCCCAGTCGCCAAGGTTTAGAAGCGGCAAAATGAAGAACACCAACGTTTCCAACTCCACGAGGATTGGCAGAGGCCAGAAGGGAACGTCTTCGCTGAAGAATGCCGTTTCGATCTTGCCGAGGAGGCCAGAGTGTCTTACCGCTTCGCTTCGACCGTGTTGGTTTCGACCTTCCACTAAGCGCTTGTATCCCACCCACATGGCTCCATTGTAAAAAGTGATGAAAATGAAAGCAAAGAGGATCAGCCACTCTTTTCCAAGAGAAACGTACCGGTAGGTGAGCCCAATTAACGCACCGTAGTTACGCAACGAATCGCCCGTGACCTCCAATCCCATGCCCAATTTGGTGAGACGACCAGTGGCTCGAGCCACAGGACCGTCAGCACAGTCGAAAAAGTATGCCAGTTCGAAGAGAAGGGCCCCCAGAAAAAGACTCGAATAATCCCGCCCGAATGCGAAATTCGCCACACTGGCAACAGTAAAAGCAAGGGAAAAAAGCGATATAATGTTGGGATGCCATCCGATGCTTAAGAAGAATTCTATCACCGGTTTGTACAAGGGTTCCAAAACGAAATAAGTCCACAAAGACCTCTTTTTCGGAAGGAATTCTTCAATGTTCAAGGTTGTTCTCTCCCTCGAACAGACTCCACGCCTTCGTGAGGTCTTCGGGGAAATCTACTTCTATACAGCTCCCCAAGCCAACATCAACGGCTTTAAACCTGTGTCCTCGCTCGATGGTCATCTCCACAGCCTTCTCAAAGTAATCCCTCGCATCACACTTCCTCAATGCTTCTCTGAATACCTCAAAGGAGTGGCGAGTTATCTTGTTAACTCCAACGGCCTCTCCAACGCCTTTTACAGTTTTCGAGACGCGTTTCACGTAACCTTCAGTATCTACCTCGACTTTAACCTCTTCTTGGCCACACTCTTTGTACTCTACCGCCATGGCATTTTCGTCACATAAAGCCACCTTCCCCAACGCTTCTTCAGAGAACACCACATCACCATTTACCCAGAGGATATCATCCGGCTCGAGAAGTTCGAAAGCGCACAGAAGGCTCTTTGAAGTGTTCGTGGTGGTGAATCTGGGATTGTACACGTAGAGAATGTGAGGAAAGGCTTCCATGATGAGCTCCTTCTTGAACCCCACCACACCCACGATTTCATCGGCATGCTTCTTCAGCAGTCTGATCTGCCTTTCCAAGATGGTCTCTCTCCCAGGTATCTCCGAGAGACATTTGGGCATACTCCGACCGAGCCGACTCCCAATTCCAGCTATCAAGATCACAGCTTTCATTCTCTTACCCCACCCTTCAAATAACGATGAAGGTACTTCACGACCCGCCTCACGACTTCTCCTCTGTACCACGCACTCGCGCGGATGTCGTCTATGGGGGAAATGTAATCCAAAACCTTGCCGGACAGGTATTCGAAAGTAGATTCCGTGAGTTTGGTACCGAGCAATTCCTTTTCTAACTCGAGGGGGCAAACCACGGTTGGTGCAACAGATCCCAGAGCTATCCGCATTTCCTCGATGGCGCCGTTCTTCAGCTTGATCAGTGCGCCAACACTCGCCACAGATATAGCCATGGCGGAACGTTGACCGATCTTCACGAAGGCGAAGAGAGAATCTTGTGGTGGTACTTTCAAAGAGACAGATCTGACGTACTCTCCCCGTTCCAATACCACCTGACCTGGTCCTTTTACGAAATCCTTCACGCTGACTGTTCTTCTTCCAACTTCACTGCAGATCTCGACGACACCATCCAACAAATAGGTTACGAGGAGACCGTCTCCAGCTGGTGATGCGTTTACGATGTTTCCCACCAACGTTCCCCTGTTTCTGATCTGCGTTGATCCTATTTGTGAAACCGCCTCACACAAGATGGGAACCTTGCGGCAAATCTGCTCGTCTCCGAGGATCTCAGAGTAAGTTGTAGCTGCCATGATGGTGACACGGTTGTCATTCAGCTTCACACCTTTCAAACTGCTGATGTTATTCACACTGCTCAAAGCATCGACTTCCAGTTTTTTTGTCCTGAGTTTGACCATCACATCGGTTAAGCCAGCCACGGGAATCGCACCTTTTGATAACGTGAAGAGCAACTCTCTCTCGGTTGAAGGCATGTAAAAAGCAAAGCACTGTGACTTCATGTCACCTCTTCCTCCCTTGAAAAGGGAATACCCAAAGCGGTGGGTGCGTTGATCAATTTTCTTATGCGCTCACGCGAAGTGAAGACCACTGCGATAACAGTGGCCAGATAAGGCATCATCTTGAGAATGTGCGCTGAAACGGTGGTTCCAGATACCTGTAAGTAGAACTGGAGTGCATCGATACCACCGAAAAGATAGGAAAAGAGAATGGCTTTCAGTGGATCCCAGGTTGAAAGTACCACCAACGCGACGGCTATCCATCCACGCTCAGCGGTCATGTTCTCTATCCACATGGAGGCATACGCCAGGGAAAGATATGCTCCTCCCATGGCTGTCAGTGCTCCTCCAACGATGGTGTAGAAATATCTGTGCGCAAAGACATTTATACCTTTCGCATCTGCAGCTTCTGGCGTTTCTCCCACTGCTCGCAACGTAAGACCAGGCGACGTCTTGTAAATGAAAAACCACAGGAAGATTACAAGAAAGTAGGACGCGTAAACCAGTACATCATGGTTGAAAAACACGGGCCCCAAGATGGGAATATCTTTCAGAAGAGGGATCGGCAATTTCTCAAATCGTGAAGCAACGACCCCGATGTACGATTTACCCCAAAAACCGCTTAACCCCTTTCCCAACATGGCAATGGCAAGTCCAGTTACCACTTGATTCACTCGAAGTGTGACAGAGAAAAAAGCGTGAAGGGCGCCAAAAAGCGCACCCATAAGCAGTGCCATGATTACCGCCAGCAAAAGATTTCCCGTCGCGTAAACAACAGCAAATCCCGTAATAGCACCCATAAGCATTATGCCTTCCAAACCTATGTTTAACACTCCAGAACGTTCTGTTAGAAGCTCCCCAAGGGTGGCGTAAAGAAGCGGAGTGCCTGATCTCACAGCCGCTGTAGCAACGCTCACGATTCCATCAAGCATCTGCGTTCACTCCTTTACGTACGATCACGAGTCGATATCTTCCAATAATCTCGCCCGCCAGAAGTCCCAGCAGCACCACACCCTGAAAGACGAAAATCAGCGAAATGGGGATCCCGAAGAAAATCTGGAGTTGCTCGTTGCCTACCAGCAATCCCGTAAAAAGCACACCTACGATCAAAACTGCCCATGGATTGAGTTTACCCAACCATGCTACAATGATAGCGGTGTAACCATAGCCAGCTGAAAAACCGTGCTGTAAGCGGTGCTGTGCGCCCATCATGTGAAGAGCTCCACCCAGACCTGCCAACGCTCCACTGAGCAACATGGCAACGAACAGTTCTCGGTTGACGTTTATTCCCGTGTACCACGCTGTTTTCTCGTTGTCTCCTATGACCTTTATTTTCAAACCCCAGGGAGAGACCCTGGTCAGATAGTAAACAAAGAACGCCGCTACTGGAAGAGCGAGAACACCCGTGTGAACCTGTGTTTGACCGAAATTGGGTAACCAGGCTGCATCGGGAAAGAATTTGGTCATAGGAAAATTGTACCCTTGTGGGTCCTTCCACGGCCCGTAGACGAGGTAATCGATCCAAAGAAGTGCCACGTAGTTCAACATTATGGTTGAAACGATTTCGTCAGCTCGAAGGTACGCTTTCATCAGCCCGGGAATCGCGGCCCAAAAACTGCCGAAAATTACACCAAAGACCGAAACAAGCAGGATCATCAAGAATCGATTCTCCAGATTCGGGAAGAGGTAAAGGGCGGCAAGACTTGCTCCAAAGGCTCCCATGAGAAATTGACCTTCAGCTCCGATGTTCCACACTCGCATTTGGAAAGGAAAAATAAGCCCCAGTGCAGCAAGGGTTATGGGAACGCTTTTAGATAAAGTATCGGAAAAACCGTAGATATTCCCAAAAGGCCAGAGGAACATCTCTTTGTACGCCTGGAATGGGTTAACCCCGAAAAAGAAGAGGAGGATTCCAACCACAACCAACGCCATAATCACCGTGAGAATAGAGATCACAACCTGTAAACCCGGGTTCGTTGAAGATCTTCGTTCTAAGCGAAGCACCGCTCATACCTCCTCACCTTGATACCCTCTAAAAACGATTTGTCCATTCCTATAAAGGAGAACAATCTTACTGGCAACCTGATTGAAGACGTAGCGCTCGGAGAACATCATCACCTCCACTCCAGGGAATGCTCGTCCTTTCACAATTATCGTGGCTTCCTTTGAGGCTTCGTCTATCTTTGCTTGAAGTTCTCTAAGCTCCCGGGTCCCAGATTCTATAGAAGCTCGAAGATTCACTATGCTTTCGAGCGCTCTTTGATACGCCTCTTTCTTTTCCTGTGGCAGTTCTTGATCGGATTCTAACTTAGACTTAAAAAGAGAGACCACCCTCACCAACTTTTGGAGATTTTCTTGATCGAGCTTGAGTTGTGCCTTCAAGATCCCCATCCTCTCCACTACCTTGGGATCTACTCCGACCTCAACCTTCGTATGCACGGCAACTTCAGATCCCAGGTCACAACACAACACCCTTCTACCAGCAATGACGCTTCCCCCGACGATTGCACATCGTGGACCAGAACACACCACGTCACGACCTGCTTTTACAGTGCTGTTGACAATGGAAGATTCCACAATGACATCTTCTTCGGCATCCACGTTACCGTTTTCGACGAACTTTACCGCAACCTTTCTTCCAGTAACCAATCCCTTGCCTCTCCCCTTGATACCTCCCGCTTTGACTTCTCCTTCATAAGAGATCACTGTAGCAGCTTCAATCACTCCTGCGATTTCGATATTTCTCTTCACCTTCACGATGAATCCTGGCTTTACCATTCCCTTTATCACGACCGTACCTGGAAAATCTATATCTCCCGTGGAGTAGTCGACATCGCCATCGATAGTCAAGAGTTCGTCCACGGTGATTTTTTCATCCACCATCCGTAGAATTCCGTCGCATTCTGCGGTGGCCTCCGTTCCATCTTCGGAAAGTTTCACATTCTTTCCACATTTCAAGGGTAAATCCTTGCCAGGTTTTGGAGGAATGGAGTTTCCATAAACATCGGTTCCCTCCTTACCCTTCGTTGGTGGAATCTTGATCGCGACGACTTCACCTGCTTTCACGATGGGAAGAGGAAGGCCCTTTCTGCCAGATCTTTGTCGTGCATTGCGTTCTGTGTATTCATCGATCAAGACTTTAATACGCGCGTCCTCTCCAGGAACGGGAGGAATGCCAGAAGCCACAAGAACCGCTTGGTCGTACACTGGATTCTCCTCAAGCTCGGCTATTCGTTCTTCATTCATCCCAAACTTGATACCATGACTCTTCACCACGGACAAAATCTCTCCCTCCGAGAGAGGTCGTCCATCATCTTTGATCACAACGAAGGCACTCAGTTTGTCTGAACTGACTTGCACCTGCACGTTTGCCATACTTTCCCCTCTTTTCGAAGGAACCTTTCCATGGCTTTCAAAGCCCTGTAACTCATTTTCTTTCTTCTTTCAAAACGCGGACCACGTATCATCACGGGTGGAAGCAAGCCAAAGTTGGCATACATCGGTTTGAGTTCTCCCTTGTAACGTACCACCGCATTCACAAGAGCACCGAGCATGGTTTCTTCCGGCAACGTGGTCATCTCATACCCGCAGAGCTTTCTGTACACGTTGAAAGCTACAAAGAGTCCGGTGGCTATCGCCGAAACGTATCCTTCGAATCCGGAGATTTGCCCTGCAAAGAAGACGTTGTTGCACTTTCTATGTCTCAAGAAGTCATCAAGAACCTTGTTCGCTCCTATATAAGTGTTTCTATGGATCACACCGTATCGGGCGATTTCTGCTCGTTCTAACCCGGGTATAAGTCTTATAATTCGTTTTTGTTCTCCCCACCTGAGTCGCGTTTGGAACCCCACCAAACTGTAGAGCGTTCCTTCTTGATTCTCCTTTCTCAATTGAATTACAGCGTACGGTTCTTTGCCAGTTCTCGGGTCAGGTAACCCCACAGGCCTTAAAGGTCCGAAACGCAAAGCATCCCGTCCGCCTCGAGCTATCTCTTCGACGGGTTGGCATCTTTCGAAAAGCAACTCTCTGTCGAATTCATGGACCTCCACCGTTTCAGCACTCACTAAGGCTTGCCAAAGGGTATCGTACTCTTCTTTGC
>QNAP01000063.1 GCA_003641795.1 Thermotogae bacterium
GTAGTGCCCGTTTGTGAGTGCGAGAGAGGGAAAAAGCGAAGCACAACAAGCATTCTGCAATGTGAAATCTTCTATCTCTTTTCCTCGCGTGGGTCGTTTTGTGGATGAGAACGAGGGAAAAAGCGAGTGCTTGCTGTGTGAGCGTGTGGAATTCATCACTTCCTCTTCATGGGATGCCCGTTTGTGAGTGCGAGAGAGGGAAAAAGCGAAGCACAACAAGCTTTCTGCAATGTGAAATCCTCCGCCCTCCCAGAAAGGTCGTGGATATTGTTGGTCGTTACTGACTTTTGAAACACCCTGTCCATTCAAGATAGAAAAACAGTGTCTCTGAAAGAGTAGTTTCTCAGCACTTTAATAAAAAGGATGAAAAGGATGATTTGTGGTATTGTACCTCATCTTATTGGAGAAAGGTGTCTTTTTCGAACACACTCGATTGGACTTGACTTTTTAAGATCTATGTGGTATAAACTCTTCCAAATACTTCACTTTCATTCGTCTTCACAGCGCTTCCAGCGGATCGAGCCCTCTAAAGCTACACCAAAGCTGCGAGGTTAGCCATCCTTTTGTGGGATTCAGAGGGGGACTGGATAACATATATTCTAAATCCATTTACACCACAGGGTGTAAAGGGGGTGAGCTATATTGAATCTTCGTTTTCTTAAGGATCCAGTTCCCGACAAGGATTTCAAGGTTCCCTCAGGGTGCGGTGTCGTGGGAATCATGAACCAAAAGCGTAAAACGTTTAGCGGTGAGCTTATCATGAAAAGCATAGCACTGATGCGTGAGAGGGGTAACGGTTTGGGAGGAGGGTTTGCCGCGTACGGTATTTATCCAGAATTTCGGGAATACTACGCTTTCCACATGCTTTATGACGGAGACCATAAAAGAAAGGAAACTGAAGACTTTCTAAAAAAGAGGTTCGAGATTGTGGAAAGCGAGCCTATACCCACCCGAAGAGTGAAAGAAATCGAAGAGAGACATCTGTTGTGGAGATATTTCCTAACACCGAAAGCAGAGGCTACCATAACCTTCGAAACGGAAGAGGATTTCATCGTGGACACGGTTATGTTCATAAACGCTCACATAAATGGAGCTTTTGTGATGTCCAGCGGGAAGAATATGGGTATATTCAAGGGCGTTGGTTTTCCCGAAGACATAGGAAGGTTCTATCGTTTGGACGAATATAAGGGCTACATTTGGCTCGCTCACAACAGATTCCCCACCAATACTGTTGGATGGTGGGGCGGGGCGCATCCCTTTGGCATACTCGATTGGGCTGTGGTCCATAATGGAGAGATTTCTTCCTACGGGACAAACAGACGCTTTCTTGAAAGTTTTGGTTATCGATGTACTCTGTACACGGACACAGAAGTGGTGGCATACTTGGTCGACCTCTTCATGAGAAAACTTGAGTACGATCACCGAACGACGGCAAAGATACTTTCAGCACCGTTGTGGCAAGAGATAGAGAGGATGTCATCGAAGAAAAAGGAGTTGTACACTGCCTTGAGAACGGTTTACGGTGGAGCTCTGCTTAACGGACCCTTTGCCATCATCGTTGCGAACACCGAGATGATGATGGGACTCAACGACAGGGTAAAGCTGAGGCCCCTTGTAGCCGCTAGGAAAGGAGATTTCCTCTACATAGCGTCTGAAGAATCTGGCATTAGAGTTGTTTGTCCACAACCGGAAGAGGTGTGGGCACCGAGAGCGGGTGAACCTGTGATCGGTGAATTAGTGAAAGAACCGGAAATCCAAAAGATCTACTGATGGAGGGAAGTTATGGCCAAGAGAAGACCACCGGCAGATTTTGTAGTGGAACGTGACGATTACAAGTGTATCAGATGTTTAGCTTGTGTACGCACTTGTTCTTACGGAGCCAATTTCTATGATGAGCGAGCGAACAGGGTGTTTACGGAGAACCTAAAGTGTGTCGGTTGCCATTTTTGCGAAGCAATCTGTCCTACAGAAGCGATTCTGGTTCGTCACAATCCGCTGGCCACCAGAGAAAACGCCCATTGGACATCGGAAGCGGTTACGGACATTATGAAACAGGCCGAAACTGGTGGGGTCCTCCTCACCAGTATGGGAAACGACAAACCCCATTTCACATACTTCGATAGGATGGTCTTGAACGCCAGTCAGGTGACCAACCCATCCATCGACCCACTTCGAGAACCCATGGAGATACGCACGTACCTCGGTAGAAAACCTCTCGCGTTGGAATTGGAAAACATCGAAGGTGGTATCGCTCTCAAAACGAGGATAGCACCGCAGCTGAAGCTTGAAGTACCCATCATGTTTTCCGCCATGTCCTACGGCTCTATAAGCCTCAATGCGAGCAAATCCCTTGCACGAGGAGCACAAATGATGGGTACTTACTTCAACACGGGAGAAGGGGGGCTCCACAAAGATCTCAAGGAATTCGGGGAGAATATGATCGTTCAGTGCGCCTCCGGCAGGTTTGGGGTGAACGTAGACTACCTGAACGCAGGCGCCGCTGTAGAGATCAAGATCGGTCAAGGCGCGAAGCCGGGTATAGGGGGGCATCTCCCCGGCGAGAAGGTGACGGAACCCATATCTGAGACGAGGATGATTCCTGTGGGCACTGACGCCATCTCTCCGGCACCTCATCATGACATCTACTCCATAGAGGACCTGCGACAACTCATATACGCCATAAAAGAGGCTACCAGATATGAGAAACCGGTGGGAGTCAAGATAGCTGCGGTTCACAACGTAGCTCCCATCGCTTCTGGAATTGTTAGAGCTGGAGCTGATTTCGTGGTGATAGACGGCATAAGAGGAGGAACGGGAGCTACCCCCAAGGTGACGCGAGATAACGTGGGCATTCCTATCGAACTCGCTGTCGCGGTGGTAGACCAGCGATTGCGGGACGAGGGAATACGCCATTTGGCTTCCATTGTGGTTGCTGGAGGAATAAAAAGAAGTTCGGATGTGGTAAAAGCCATCGCACTTGGAGCGGATGCGGTTTATATAGGGACAGCTGCATTGGTAGCTCTGGGATGTCATCTCTGTCAGAAATGTTACATGGGGAAGTGCAACTGGGGCATCGCGACTCAAGATCCGAAGCTCGTACGAAGACTGAATCCCGAAATAGGTGCTAGGAGAGTCGCCAATTTGCTCAGAGCATGGGCGCTCGAGATAAAGGAAATACTCGGTGGAATGGGAATCAATGCTATCGAGTCATTACGGGGAAACAGAGATGTTCTTCGAGGCGTTGGCCTCCACGAACACGAGCTAGAACTTTTAGGGATAAAACCAGCAGGAGAAGCGTGGTGATGGGATGAAGAAGAAAAAGATTCTCGTAAAGGAGGAGTACTGTATAGGATGCAGGTTGTGTGAGATATACTGTGTGACCGCACACTCCGAATCCAAGAACCTGATCAAGGTCTTCAGGTATGAGCTTGGCGAGGTCGCACCCACCGTAATCGTGGAAGAAAAAGAATACACCACCTTTGCCGTACAATGCAGACATTGCGAGAAGGCGTCGTGTGTGCAGGCGTGTATAACCGGAGCGATGCACAGAGACAACGGAACCGGTGCGATTTACGTGGACCAGGAAAAGTGTGTTGGTTGCTGGATGTGCATAATGGTCTGTCCTTATGGAGTGATCAAACGCGGTGTCAACAAAAAGAAAGTGGCTTCCAAATGTGATCTGTGTGTGGACAGGGAGATGCCCGCATGTGTTGAAAACTGCCCTAACGAAGCACTGGTGCTCACAGAGGTGGGAGAATCATGAGATACGTGATCATTGGCATAGGGCCTGCAGGGATGGCGGCTGCGGATGCCATCAGAGAGATTGACGAGAAGAGTGAGTTGGTGATGATAACTTCCGAGGAGGTAGCAGGATATTCCAAACCGCTCATCACGTATTTTCTTGGTGGAAAAGTGGACGAGAAGAGGATGTTCTACAGGTTTCCTTGGTGTTTTGAGGAAAAGAACATCTCCGTGATGACCGGTACCGAAATTGTTCAAGTTGACCCTAACGAAAAACGTGTGATATCGAAGAGAGGCGAAGAGATACCTTACGACAAACTCCTGATAGCCACAGGTGGTTCTCCCTTCGTTCCGAAAATAGAGGGTGTGGAGAAAGAGGGTGTCTTCACGTTCACTCAGTGGAAAGATTCAAAAATGGTAGCCAGTTACATCGTTGAGAACAACGTGGCCAAAGCGGTGGTTTTGGGAGGAGGTTTGATAGGGCTCAAGACCACTGAAGCTCTTCTCGAACTCGGACTGAAGGTATCCGTTGTAGAACTGGCGGACAGAATTCTCGCCACCACTTTTGATAAGAAGGCTTCTCAGATAATGACCAGAGCGCTTCAAAGCAGAGGGTGCGAAGTTTATACAGACGACACCGTCGTGCAGGTGAAAGGGAAGAGAAAGGTTTCGAAGGTGCTGTTGAAAAGTGGACGAGAGATCAAGACGAAGTTGCTCATTATCGCTGTGGGCGTGAGACCCAACGTGGGCTTCTTAGAAGGTTCGGGCATCGAAGTGAACCGCGGGGTAATCGTGAATGAACGGATGGAAACGAATGTGGAAAACGTTTTCGCTGCAGGCGATTGCGCCGAATTCCGCGATCCCTCGACTGGAGAGAGCACGAACATTGCCATCTGGCCGGTGGCCTTTGCCGAAGGCGAGGTGGCCGGCTACAACATGGCAGGAAGGCCTGTCAAATACCAGGGTGGTGTGCCAATGAACTCTGTGGAACTCGCGGGTTTGGCGACGATATCTGTTGGTTTCACCAATGTGGAGGACAACGGTGTGGAAATTTTGAAGTACTTCAAAGAGGAAGAAAATGTCTACAGAAAGTTGGTGTTGAAAGACGGAAGATTGATCGGAGCAGTCTTTGTGGGAGATATCGATCGTGCAGGTATATACACCGGTTTGATTCTACAAAAAGTGGATGTTTCATCGTTCAAGAACGATCTGTTGAGAGAAGATTTCGGACTCGTTTATCTTCCAAAGGAGTATAGAAAGAAGCTTATGGAAGGGGAACTGAAGGTATGGTTAGAGTGAATGCCTCGGGATTGCATTACAAGGAGCTCAATGCCATGGTTAGAGAGCTCTTGGATAGAGGAGAACGGGAAATAGAGATACACGATGTGTGTGGGCAGAGATACATAGGAGCCGGGTTGAGTGTAAAAGATGCCGTGATCAAAGTCTACGGAACTCCCGGCAACGATCTCGGCGCTTTCATGAATGGCGGCCAGATCGAGGTCTTTTCCAATGCTCAAGACGGAATTGGGAACACCGCGAACAGCGGTACCATAGTAATCCACGGCGACTGCGGTGACATAACGGGCCATTCTATGCGCGGCGGAAAGATATACGTCAGAGGAAGCGCAGGATACCGTGTTGGGATACACATGAAATCCTACGGGGAGAATTTCCCTATCATGGTGATAGGAGGTTTTGTGAGGGACTTTCTCGCTGAGTACATGGCAGGGGGACTCTTGATAGTCCTTGGCCTTGAAAAAGACGAAGGCGGAAACATTGTAGGAAACTTCGTGGGCACGGGTATGCATGGTGGAACGTTATACATCAGAGGAAACGTCGAGGAGCATCAATTGGGAAAAGAGGTGAAGATTCAAAAAGCTGGGCGAAGTGATCTGGAAAGGATCAGACTGTACATCGAGGAATTCTGCAAGTACTTCGGTTTCGATCCTGACGAGATTACCTCGGGGGCATTTTTGAAGCTGGAGCCTTACACCCATAGACCTTATGGGAAACTCTATGCGTATTGAAATGAGGGGATCTTTGGAATGTATATGTTGAAACTGCTCTCGGACTTAGAAACACCTGTTTCAACCTTTATGAAGCTCGCACAACACGAAGAGCATTCCTTCCTCCTTGAGAGCACGGAACACGGTTCGAGTTTGGGAAGGTACTCCTTTATCGGTGTGGGCGCAAAGGACTTCTTAACCTTGGAATCAGATGGGGAGCTGGTATCGGCAAACGGCAAGGTTGAATGTGCGAGAACGCCACTTTCCGCTTTGCCGAAATGGCTTGAACCTCATTCTTTCACCCTGAAAAGTGAAGAGCTCCCTCCGTTTGTGGGAGGAGCGGTGGGTTACGTCGGGTACGATTACATCAGGTATCTCGAGGATGTCCCCGCGAAAGTTTCGATCTTTCCAACGTTTCACTTCATCGTCCCTGCTCATCTGGTGATCTTCGATCACTTGAAGAGCCAGATCCACGTCATCAGCGAGGAACCAGAAGAAATAGCGAAAAAGATGCGGGAGCGGTTGAGGGTAGATATCACGAATACGTCTGTAGTTACGGAACCTGAATCCAACTTCAAGAAGGTCGATTTTTGCGAAGCAGTGAAGAAAGTGAAGCGGTACATCGTAGACGGCGACGCTTTCCAAGTGGTCATTTCACAAGCATTTCATTTCAAGACAACGCTTTCTCCCTTCTCCATCTACAGGGCTCTCAGAGTGGTGAATCCGTCACCATACATGTTTTACTTGAAATCTGGAGAGATAACGGTTCTCGGTTCTTCCCCAGAAACCATGGTGAAGCTCCAAGATGGTGCGGTAACGTTGAAGCCGATTGCTGGAACCAGGCCGCGTGGTGAAACACCCGAGGAGGATGTAAGGCTTGAAAAGGAACTCTTCAACGACGAAAAAGAACGAGCTGAGCACGTCATGCTCGTGGACCTGGGACGAAACGATTTGGGAAGGGTGTGTGAATACGGTACGGTAAAGGTAAACAAGCAGATGGTAGTGGAGAAATACTCACACGTGATGCACTTGGTTTCGCAAGTTTCCGGGAAAGTGAGAGAAGACAAAACAGCTGTGGACGTTTTTGAATCCACCTTTCCCGCTGGCACGGTTACGGGAGCTCCAAAAGTGAGAGCCATGGAGATAATAGAAGAATCCGAACCGACACCACGTGGTCCATACGCTGGAGCGGTGGGATACTTCTCTTTTCCAGACGAAAAAGGGAGAATCAACACCGATTCTGCAATAGCCATCCGTTCGTTCTTCTTCAAGGGAGATGAAGGATGGCTCCAGGCGGGCGCCGGTATAGTCTGCGACTCCATTCCGGAAAGAGAATATCAGGAGACGTTGAACAAGCTCTACGCGCTCTTTAAAAGCCTGGAGATAGCCGTGAAAATTCAAGGGGGAATTCCATGAGGAGGATACTCATAATCGACAATTATGACTCCTTCGTCTACAACATCGCTCAGTATGTTGGAGAAATTGCGCCCGAATCCGAAATACTGGTTTACAGAAACGACACTATAACGATATCGGAAATCGAGGAATTGAATCCCACTCATGTGATCATCTCTCCAGGTCCTGGAAGGCCGGAAGATGCTGGTGTTTCAGTAGAATTGGTCAAGAGGTTCGCCGGTGAAAAACCGATCCTTGGAGTCTGTCTGGGCCACCAAGCGATAGGATACGCCCTCGGTGGGAAGATCGTCCACGCTAAGAAGGTGATGCACGGGAAGACCTCAAAGATCTTCCACACGGAGAAGTTCATCTTTGATGGCATAGAGAACCCACTGATCGCCACGAGATATCACTCCTTGGTGGTAGATGAAGAATCATTTCCCCCAGAACTCACCGTGACTGCCAAAAGCGAAGAAGACAACGAAATCATGGCAATTCAGCATGTGCGGTATCCTGTGTTCGGCGTGCAGTTCCACCCGGAATCCATTTTGACAGGATGCGGAAAAAAGATCATCGAAAACTTCCTCAGCATAGATCAAAAAGTGTTTCATAACACTTCTCCGAAGGTGTTGAAACCGAAAAGTGATCCCATCACTGATGCCATCAAAAAGCTTGCAGACCAGAGGAATTTGAGCTATGACAAAACCGTGGAGGTTATGGAGCAGATAATATCTGGCAAAGCTACCGATGTACAAATCGCGGGATTTTTGACAGCACTAAAGATGAAAGGGGAGACCGGAGAAGAACTTGGAGGAATGGCAAAGGCGATGCAGGAAAAATCCATCAGGATAAAAACTCCTTCGCCAAAGACGGCGGATACCTGCGGAACGGGCGGAGATGGTGCCGGAACTTTTAACATCTCCACAGCAACAGCTTTCGTGGTGAGTGCGGGCGGTGTACCGGTGGCAAAGCATGGCAACAGATCTGTTTCCAGCAAGGTTGGAAGTGCGGACGTACTGGAAGCCGGGGGATACAGGCTCGACAAAAAACCGGAAGAGTTAGAAAAAGAACTGGAAGAGACAGGGTTCTCCTTTCTCTTCGCTCCACTGCTGCATCCAGCGATGAAGCATGTCATGCCTGCTCGAAGGCAACTGAAACTGCGTACCGCCTTTAACCTCCTCGGTCCCATAACGAATCCCGCGCGAGTCAAGTACCAGATAGTAGGGGTTTTCGATTACGAATACGCCCCAAAGCTGGCTTTGGCACTGCAGAAACTGGGAACGGAAAGGTCTATCGTCCTGTCGGGAGGTTTTACTGACGAACTCACCACGTGTGGAGAAAACAGAGCACTTTTAGTGACGAAAGACGAGATCACACCTTTGACGATAGATTTTGAAGAGCTCGGAC
>QNAP01000064.1 GCA_003641795.1 Thermotogae bacterium
ATACTTCGACGATAGCTACATCTCATATTATGACAAGGACGGGCTGGCCGCCGGCAGCACCTACACAACTTTCTTTCCTTACACCTGGCCCTCGGACTGTGACCCGCATACCATGAAGGTGGTAGTCGATGCCGATTCAGACATCACCGAGTCCAACGAGGGCAATAACGAACGATCCGAACCCTTCTCGGCCATATGTGGAAAAGACTGGACATTCATGGTCTACCTGGATGGCGACAACAATCTGGACGACTACGGAGACATTGACTTTGGCGAAATGGAAGCAGTTGGTTCCAGCAGTTCCGTAAACGTTGTCGTTCTGAAAGATGATTCAGCCTTCGGAGATACGCACCTCTACTATGTCGAAGGGGGGAGTTCGACAGAATTGTACCCTTCGTGGCTTGACAGTGAGGAGAATATGGGGAACGGGGAGACATTGAGGGACTTTGTCTCCTGGGCAATTGATGGCTACCCCGCAGACCATACCTTCCTGGTCATCTGGGATCACGGGGCTGCCTGGGAGGGTGCCTGCTGGGACGACACCTCTGGTGGCGACTATTTGACTATGTTGGAGATTGGAGATGCATTGGCAGGTGCTCTTGGCGGTCAAAGGTTGGACATTGTTGGATTTGCAGACTGTCTCATGGCCAACCTTGCCGTGTGCCACCAGGTTGGGGACTATGCCGACTACCTGGTAGGTTCAGAGAAGACCGGGTGGGCGTACGGTGACGAGGGAATAGTCTGGAATTTCGACGACATTATCGGTTACCTGGAAAGCCACACAAGCGCGTCGGATGTTGCCCAATACGTGGTCAACAACACTATGGATAACCTGACGGCGCACATGCTGGACGAATCCCACACTTGGTCTGCCATGGACCTGGCGCAAATGGACGCGCTTGCGGTTGCCGTTAGTGACTTCGCCTATGACTTGGAGGACAGTCTGGCCTCGCATCAATCGGAGATACACAGTGCCAGAGACGCTACAGAATCGTACGAAGGCCCCTCCGGCGGCCAATACGGGAGAATCATTGACTTCTACCATCTGGCACAGAATGTCTATGACGACACGTCTCTTCCGGCGGCGCTGCGCACTAGCGCCCAGAACGTCATGAATGCAATCAGTAGCGCTGTCATAGCAGAGAGACATCACACGGGTTCAGGTGACGTATCAGTAGATCACGCCCACGGATTGTCCATATACTTCCCGGATGAGGAATCGAAGTACGATTCGGATTACGAGAACCTGGATTTCCCGGCTGACACTCACTGGAATGAGTTCCTGGCAACGTACCTGGACTCAGACCCACCTCCTCCCCCCTCTCCCGATGATGGGGTGAGCGGCTGGAGCAATGACAACACGCCCACCTTTACCTGGCCTGAACCAAGTGACGCTAGCGGTATTGCCGGCTACTACTGGAAGGTCGACAGTGGTTCCGAGACATGGACCACCCTGCGTTCGGTCACCGTGCCCGCACAGCCGGACGGAACCCACGTTTTCTACGTGAGAGCCAAGGACAATGCAGGAAACATCGGAGCCTACGGCCACCATGACTTCAAGATTGACACAGTCCGGCCGACCAATCCCACGAATTATGCCTCAGACCCGGCTTCGGGAAGCTGGACCCAAGACAACACCATATACGTGGAATGGAGTGGGGCCACAGATGACTTGAGTGGCATTGATGGCTACTGGTACCGCTGGAGCCAGGATACGCCAGCCGACCCCACGGGCTGCGACTATACCAGCCTCAACTCCGTAACCAGCCCACCTTTGGCCGACGGCACGTGGTACTTGAGCCTGCGCAGCAGGGATGTTGCGGGCAATGACGGCGAAGACTGGGCCTACTGCGACGCCTGGTATTTGGACACCACCCCGCCCTCCAATCCCACCAGCTACTCTTCTGACCCTCCGCCAGGGGATACCACAGACGACACCATCTATGTCGAATGGAGTGGGGCCGCAGACAATCTGAGTGGCGTCGATGGCTACTGGTACCTCTGGAGTCAGGATGCTCCCGCGGACCCCACGGGCCATGACTACGCGAAGGTCGCCTCCACAACCAGTTCACCTTTGAGCGATGGTGTGTGGTACCTCAGCATGCGAAGCAGGGATGCTGCCGGGAACAACGCCGAAGGTGGTTATGTATGGACGGGACCTTGGAATATCGGCGTCTCTGACACAGAGAAACCAGTAGTGACGCTGATCTCGCCGAACGGTGGAGAGAAGTGGGAGATGGGGACACAGCATGACATCACCTGGGTCGCAACAGACAACGTAGGCGTGGCCTCTGTCGACATCTACTACTCGACCGATGAGGGGCTGAACTGGGTGCTCGTCGCCACTGGAGAAGGCAACGATGGCCTGTATTCGTGGAGTCTGCCCAGCGAGCCGTCAACGAAATACCTGGTCAAGGTCGTTGCTCACGACGCTGCCGGTAACACCGGGGATGATATCAGCAACGCCAACTTCTATGTCTATCCCAGATGGGACATAGACCGGGACGGCACGGTGGACTACAAGGACCTGGCGATCCTGGGAGCAGCTTACGGGTGCTGTGACGGTGACCCTGGGTACAACCCCGATGCCGATATCGACCAGGACGGCTGCGTCGACTACAAGGACCTGGCCATATTGGGGGCCCACTATGGGGAAGAATACTAGGCTGACAATACCACCGGAGCGATTGATCTTGGAGTCTGGCGTAGTTCTGTGGGCCTGTGCTTGTCTTTGAGTGCATGTTGCCAGCGATGATAGTGTGACCAGTCGAACGAGAGCGACGCGCTTCACGTGAGGTCATCGGTCTCGGCATTGAAGCTGGTTCTGAAGCCTGCTGAGAGGTGAAGTTGTGGAACGTGTTCGAAACTGTAGCCTGTGACAACTGAGAGGTGAGGGAGATGAAGCAAGTCAAGATGCTGATTACTGCGATTGTCGCGTCAGTCGTTCTTATTCTCTCGATGCTGGTGGGTATAGCGCCCGTTCGTCCCCTGTCCGCGATTGCTGACTCAGCCCCAGTACCGATCTTGCTTGGCGAGGACACAGCAGGTTTTGGCGGCGGCTCTCCCACGGTCACGCCCACCTACATCTACGTACCCGACCACTACCCGACCATTCAAGCGGCGATAGATGCCTCCAATCCAGGAGACACCGTCATTGTCAGGGACGGAACCTACAACGAGAACGTGTTGATAGATAAGGATCATCTGACCGTTACTTCCGAGAATGGTGCTGAACACACGGTGCTTCAAGCCGCTCAACTGGACGAGGATATTGTCCGGATAGAGGGCCGCTACGGCTCCCTCGCTGCAGCGACCATAGAGGGATTCACGATCAGGGGCGCAATGGATACCTTCCATTCAGCAGTGGCGGTGGGCAATTATGCAGACGGTTCCCGCATAGAGAACAACATTATCGATATGAGTGGATCCGGTGGAACATGCTGGGGCATAGACGTGACTTTCGCTGAAAACGTCACCATAAGCGGCAACATCATAAATGGTGACGAGGCGATCGACCTAACCTTCGCAGACAATGCTATTGTGACCGGGAACACCGTGGTAGATGGCTGGATATCTATCGGTTCGTCGAGCTCGGTCACAGTCTCAGGGAACACCCTGAACCGCTGCGAGGTCTGGCCACTCGGTAGCACCAACTCGTTCTCAGGCAATGTGGTATCCGGGGGATTCGTGTGGGTCACCAGCACTGACTGTAGCATCTTGGACAACACCTTCATCGGAGGCAGGGGACTGCTGTTGAGTGGTGAAAGTAGTCATGTCGGGAACAACATCTTCGAGGCCTGCGGGCTATCGGTCAGTTCCTCCAATAATGCGGTAGAGAACTGCACGGTCAACGGAAAGCCACTCATGTACCTAGAAGGCGCTGTTGGACTGACCGTTGACTCCGCCGATGCGGGACAGATAATCCTTGTTCAATGCCAGGGTATGACCGTACGAGACTGCTCTCTCTCAAATACCAGCCAGGGTATTCAGCTCTATGAAACCTCAGGCTGTCTGATCGAGAATAACATTGTGCAGGACTGCGGAAGCGGGATCAGCCTTGAGAGGTCGTCAAACAACTCACTAAGGTTGAACTACTGTGACAGCAACTACAACGGCATTGTGCTCTATACCTACTCGGACGACAACGTAGTCGAGAACAACATTGTGTCCGGCAATACTATCGGCATTCCTGTTGGAACCAGCTCGCGAAACAGAGTGCAGTCCAACTGCGTAGCCGGCGGCTCGACCGGCATATATCTGACCAACTCGGTCATACATGTCCACAATGGTCAAGAGTTCCCTATACCTAGCGAGGACAATCTGATTCTGGACAACGACGTGCGGGACAACTCGTACGGCATCTCCGCCTACTGTTCAAAGGCCAACCAGATCTACCACAACAACTTCTCCAACAGTATCAGGAATGCTTACGACCAAGGGGAAGGCAACCTGTGGGATAACGGGGCTGTCGACGGAGGCAACCACTGGAGTGACCACACCTGCACTGGCAACCCCAGCGATGGCTCACAACCTTACAATATCTTGGGTGACGCCGCTTCCGTGGACCACTACCCATTCCAGGATGAAGATGGCTGGGTGCTCGGCATTTTTGTAGCAGTAAATTCCCCCAATGGCGGAGAGAATTGGGAGATGGGGACCGTGCACGAAATCACGTGGACAGCCAGCGGCGGTACAAGTGTTGATATCTACTACTCAATCGACAGTGGGGTGACATGGACACCCGTGGCGGTAGGAGAGGCCAACGATGGAGCCTATTCGTGGGCGACTCCGAACGCCCCGTCGACGACATGCCGGGTGAAGGTGGTGGCTCATGACGCTAGCGGCGGTATTGGCGAGGACATCAGCGATGATGATTTCTATGTCTATCCCAGATGGGACATAGACCGGGACGGCATGGTTGACTACAAGGACCTGGCGATCCTGGGAGCAACCTACGGGTGCTGTGACGGTGACCCTGGGTACAACCCCGATGCCGATATCGACCAGGACGGCTGCGTCGACTACAAGGACCTGGCGATACTGGGCGCCCACTATGGGGAGGTGTACTAGCAGAGCCGGACCCGATCGAGCAAAGTACGAGAGTCGGGAGGAAGACAGGTACAGAGGGTGGACGTTCTCCCGGTGAACTGCGGATGCTACTCGGCTAGAGTCACGTCCCTCGCCGAAATGAAGTGGATGAAAGGAGGCGTGGATGAGCGGTTTTGGCTGCATTCGGACAACTGTAGGCAGAGCCGTCAGGCATGGCAAGCCTTTGGGCTCGTTGCTCACTGCTTTCGTGCTGCTGGCATCACTCCTCTTAACCACCTTGCCGCTGGCGCCTGAGCCAGTCCAGGCTGCCACAGGCGGCTATGACGGCCAAGCAGCATGCGGCTACGCGCAGGAATACTGGGACAAGGTCTGCAGTGATGGCTACTTCTTCGAGGCCTCCTACCCTCCGTCCGACCTCGGGGCAGGAAACCCTGTGCCAACTGAGTGCGGGCTGGATTGTGCTCACTTCGTGTCGTGCTGCATTGGCAGCGAGCCCCATGCGCCCGGCGGCGGCCTCAACATCCCGAGCAGAACGGAAGCGTATGGGGAACCGGGTGCGAAGCGACTTGCGGACTGGTTGATCGAGAGTGGCTATGCCGAGGAGAAAGCTACAGTCGGGGATTTAGCTATGGGGGATGTCATTGTCTATGAGCGGGACGGGGGCTATCATGCGGTCCTTTATCTGGGCGGCGGGAAGATCGCTGCGCACTCCGTCTCATATTGGCAGGTAAACTGGGACATCTATCTGTCCACCGGTTTCACAGTCTATGCGCGCATCCATATAAATGGACCCCCTCAAACCGAGAGAAATCCGGTTTCCGTAACCGACCCCCTCCCCTACTTCGGCAAAGGCAGCAATACAGGCCCTGCTGACTACTGGTATGCGCATACCTATGAAGGCCATGACTATATTTCGACCTACGTTGGGGGGCAGATCGACGACCCTACTAAGCCGGACTACTGGGCTGAATTCAGGCCTTACCTTTCTGAAGCAGGCGACTACGAGGTCTACGCCTACTACTATGGTTGCCCCGACACCTCCGAGCACGTGCCCTTCACAATCCACCATGCTGGTGGCTCAGAGGTAGTCACAGTCAACCAGAAAACCGCTTCTGCCACCTGGAAGCAAACATATCTTGGCACTTGGACTTTTGCTGCCGGAGCAGATACCAGAATCGTGGTAACGGATGCCACGGGGGAGCCCTACGACGGCATCACGGGACTGACCATCGGCAGTGTGGAGTTTGTCGGAGCACCCAGAGACCCCACCATAGCCTACAGCCCAACGAGCTTCAGCTTCAGTGCCATCGAAGGTGGCTCCAACCCACCAGACCAGACGCTCAGCATATGGAACTCTGGCGAGGGTACGCTAACCTGGTATGCCTATGAGGGTAGTAGCTGGCTCACCTTGAGCCCCACCAGCGGCACTTGCACCACCGAAACGGACAACGTAATCGTGTCGGTGGACATCTCCGGCAGGAGCGCCGGCGTCTACAACGCTACCATCACTATCGACGCCCCGGTTGCCACCAATACCCCTCAAACCGTGCCGGTGACCCTCACCATAGAGCCGCTAATTCAAACCATAGCCTACAGCCCAACGAGCTTCAGCTTCAGTGCCTTCGAAGGTGACCCCAACCCACCAGACAAGACGCTCAGCATATGGAACTCTGGCCAAGGGACCTTGGCCTGGAACGTGAGTGACGACGTCGACTGGCTTACCTTGAGCCCCACCAGCGGCACCTCTACCGGCGAGACAGACAGCGTCACCCTGTCGGTGGACATCTCCGGCAAGAGCGCAGGTATCTACAACGCCACCATCACCGTCACTGCCCCAGGAGCAGCGAACACCCCTCAGACTGTGGCAGTTACCCTGACCATAAACGCAATCTCTCCAACATGGGACATAGACCGGGACGGCACGGTGGACTACAAGGATCTGGCTATCCTGGGTGCAGCCTACGGGTGCTGTGACGGTGACCCTGGGTACAATCCCGATGCCGACATCAACCAGGACGGCTGCGTCGACTACAAGGACCTAGCCATTTTGGGGGCCCACTATGGGGAAGAATACTAGCAGGAGACGATTGGATCACAGAACACGGTCCTGTCAGGAAGGATGCAGGTCGATGCTGGAGGACCAGAAGGTTCGCGTGCTGCTGAGACTTGCGCTCGTATGCTTCATGATTGGAGTTCTGTTCGCTGGAATTGGTCCAGCGAAGGATGAGACTCGAGCGGAAACTGCAAGTGACGTGGAGCAAGTGCAAGACACCGGCGGAGCCGTCGCCCCAGACACGGTCACGGGTTCACCAGGCACCGGCGATCATGTTCTCTATCCGGGAGCGGACATCAACGGCGACGGCTGCGTCGATTACAGGGACCTGGCGATACTAGGTGCGTCTTGTGGATGCTGCGTGGGAGATCCCTGCTACAACCCGGATGCGGACATAAACCAGGACGGCTGCGTCGACCACAAGGACCTGGCGATTCTGGGTGCATGGTATGACAGCTGCTTGGTTGTCGAGGTTTGCACGGACAAGCAAACATACGGGTTGGGAGAGCCCGTCCAGATACTGATCAGCGTCACCAACAGCGGGCCTGATACCACCCTGGAATTTGACAGCTCATGCCTTGCTGACTATCGTGTGCTGGGACAAACGCACACCTATCACTTTCTTGCCCACATGTACTGTTTGATGGTCATGACAGACCTGCCGATAGGAAGTGGCGAGACGGTTCAGTTGCTCAACATCACCTGGAGTCAGGTTGACGACAACGGGAACGCGGTGCCTCCCGGGGCGTACTGCGTCGACGGCTGGATGGTTGGAGGCCTTTCGCACGCGGACGTGCACGGAGGAATCGTTGCCATAAACATAGTTGCATAGCAACGCTCGCGGAAAGCGACTTCAGCCGCCGTTGGCCTTTCTCTGCTGGGAAGGGTAAACCAGGTAGCGGGTCGTTCAGGCGCTGGCCGATAGCGAAGCGGTCCAGGCGCAAGAGGGGGTGAAATGAATATCATCAGGTCACTTATTGCACTGGTCATCATTGGAGGTCTTGTACTGACTCCGTCTGTGACGACCACGGCAGCAGCTACAGCGTCTGTCTCAGGTGTCGTCATTGATGCTGACAGCGGCGAGCCTGTTGTTGGGGCGACCGTGAGCGTAGCGGGGATCTCCAACACAAGCGCGGGCGATGGGGCCTACTTGATTTCGGGCGTAACCGCAGGCACTCACGACATTGTTGGCTCAAGAGCCGGCTTTCGTACGCGCAACCTGAACAGTTATCCGATAGCAGCAGGAGCCACCATAACCCAGAACATAGCCCTGACGCCTGATTCTATCGAGGTCGGAAGTGTGCGGGGGTATGTGGTTGATGCATTGAGTGAGAATGATTTGTCGGGTATCAGGGTGGAACTGGCCGATGG
>QNAP01000065.1 GCA_003641795.1 Thermotogae bacterium
AAGATAGATCCACCGCTGACAAGAAGGATCACAAGATTCTACCTTTATCCGCGCATGGTGCGCATGGAGATGGCATTGGAAGCGTTCCTCACCGGTGACAGGCACGTGCTGGAAGAAATGCTGGAAAGAGACCCTCGCACCAGGTCCAGCGAGCAGGTAAAGAAAGTCCTCGACGAGATCATGTCCCTGCCTTTCAACGAAGAGATGAAAAAGCATTACGATTCTTCGTCTGATAAAAGATAGCCCGAAGCGTCAATGGGCTTGAAAAGAGAGCATTCGTGAATATCACAAAGCTTTTTGTTCATAATCGATTCTGATCACTCATTTTTCTGCGGGATCCTCTTTCTTCGGACTTGACTGTCCCTCCCGTGAGGATTATACTCAGGTATGAAACCGGTTCCATATATTCGTTGGGGTGGTGTCTTTGAAACTCACTATCTCGCAGATAGCCAAATTGGCGGGTGTTTCCAAATCAACGGTCTCCAGAGCATTGAATGGCAGTGGCTACGTTTCCGAAGGGACGAAGCGGAAGATACAAGAGATCATAAGAAAGTACGACTACGTTCCCGATTCGAAGGCCGTAAACTTGAGCAAAAAGAGAACTTTCACCGTAGGACTTGTACTCCCTTCAACCTCTGGGCCGTTTTATGGCGAGGTCATCAGGGGTGTGGAAGAAGTGTTATCTGCCAGAAAATACTTCACTTTGCTGACTGTGCTGGATTCTGGACAAGATGAGAAACAGGCAAGAAAGAGGTACCTCTCCATGATCAGAGAAAAGAGGGTGGATGGGGCGATCGTGTTTGATCCCACTGTGGACGAAGGTACTGTTCGCAAGCTCTCGGAGAGTAAGATTCCTATAGTGTTCCTGTTGAAGGATTTCCAAACTTTTGGGATCGACAGCGTGATGGTGGATAACTTCACTGGCAGCGTCCTCATGGTGGACCATCTTGTGGAGAAGCACGGTTACAAAAGTATAGCCTTCGTCAGAGGCCCCATGGTTAGTGATGACAGCGAACAACGTTTCCAGGGTTTTGTGGAGTCGCTGAGAAGACACAATTTGTGTTGCGACAACCTTTTGGTCTTCACCTCAGATTTCACGTTTGAAGGCGGAAGAAAGGCCTTCCAAGAGTTGCGGAAAGAGCTAAACAGATTGGAAGCCATCTTCTGTGCCAACGACGAGATGGCTTTGGGGATCATCGAGGAGATGAAGAGAGAAGGGATACAAATTGGGCAAGATATAGCTGTTGTGGGCTTTGACGATGCCTTTTGGTCTGGTCATATCGAGCCTCCCTTGACCACGGTCCATCAACCCATGTACGAAGTGGGAAAGATCTCCGCTCAGAGGGTTTTAGAAAGGTCGAACAATCCGGATGTTTTCAAAGATCCTGTGAAGATAACGCTTCAAACACAGCTCGTAGTGAGAAAATCGTGCGGTTGCGGTTGTTGATGCGAGCGTTAACTGAGATCTTTTTTGTGTGAGGTATAGGGAACCGGTTCCATGATGATATGAGGAGGGAGTGGTGTTTTGAGGTACTTCGAGACCAAATACGGTTACTTCACCAAGGAAGGAGATTTCGTTGTAACCGATGTTCGAACTCCTGCCACTTGGGTCAACGTGCTGACCAACGGCAGATACGGAGCCGTGTATTCTCAAGTGGGAAGTGGGTACTCTTTCTACATCGATGCCTCTCAAAGCTTACTGACAAGATGGATTCAAGATTTAGTGCGTGACGATTACGGAAAGTACTTCTACATCCTCGACGAAGAAAGGGGAGAGGTCTTTTCTAGCACTTTCCAACCTTTGAAAAGGAACGGGGATTATTCCGTTGTCTATTCGCCAGGGAAGGTCGTTTTTCGCACATCCTTTGAAAGATTCTCTGTGGAAATGACGGTCGTGGTTTCAATCGATCACGATGTGGAGATTCTCAAGTTGGAACTGGAAAACGCAACAAACGAGCCTTTGAGTCTTTCGGTTTTCTCGTATTTCGAACTCAACATGGGAACCATCTCAGACGTACACAGGGAGTTCCACAGACTCTTTTTCGAAACCCAGTTTTTCAAAAACACACTGTTCACCAAGAAGCACATGTGGACCGCAGGACCGAGAAGTTGGAACGATTCCTACCCTTTTGTTTTATTCCACTCGGCGAATCGAAAGGTTGCTTCTTACGAAACCGACAAAGAAAAGTTCTTTGGAATGTACGGAGATCTCCGAAGCCCGATGGTTGTTCAGAAAAGGCGGTGCGAAAACACTGTTGGGCGAAACATCGACGGAATAAACGCAATCCAAGTCCGCGTCAATCTGGCTCCTCTTTCAAAGGAGGTAGTTTACTTCTTTCTTGGGATTTCAAAAGACAAAGAGGAAGCCTTAGATTTATCCCTGCAATTCCAAAACGAAGCATTCTGCGAGTCTCAGATTGAAAGAGTTCAAAACTACTGGCAGAATTTTTTGGAGAGATTTAAGGTGAAGACCCCCGACAAGGATGTGGAATTTCTCTTGAACACATGGCTGCCCTATCAGGCAATAGCTGGGAGATTGATGGCAAGAACCGCATACTATCAAGTAGGAGGAGCTTTTGGTTATAGAGATCAACTTCAGGACAGCCTTGCAAGTTTATGGCTTGACCCTTCCATTACGCGAAAACAGATCCTTCTCCATGCCGCACACCAAAAGCAAGATGGAACCGTCCAGCACTGGTGGTTGCCTTTCAGCAATGGATCTCCATCTGAAAGATGGTCGGACGATCTTCTCTGGCTCGTGTTCGCAGTCTGCGAGTACATAGAACACACTGGCGATCTTCGAATCTTGCACGAAAGGGTCCCATTTTTAGAAGGAGAGCATGCAACCATCAAGGAACACTGCTTAAGAAGTCTTAAATCAGTTCTTGAAAATGTGTCGAAAAGAGGAATTCCTCTGATCTTTGGGGGTGATTGGAACGATGGGCTAAACGGCTTGGGACAGGGAAGAAGAGGAGAGAGCTTCTGGTTGAGCGAGTTCTTGTACTTTATCTTGAAGAGCGTTCTAAGACTCTTTGAACTGGATGAACACGAAAAGGGATGGCTTGAAAAGTCGATGAAAAGAATCGAAGAGTCTTTCAGCAAGCATGCTTGGAACGGCGAATGGTTCAACAGGGCCACTTCGGATGAAGGAGAAGTCATCGGAGGTAAGGAAGACAACAGGATATTCCTCAACCCGCAAAATTGGGCGGTCATCTCTGGGATAGCTGATGATGAAAGGATCCAAAAAGCCATGAAAAAGGTAAAGGAGCGACTGGTAACGGATTACGGTCCACTGCTCCTGCATCCGCCTTTCACTGATGTGGACGAAAGAATCGGATACATAACGAGATATGCACCTGGAACCAGGGAAAATGGTGGTGTCTACACGCATGCCGCTACTTGGACGCTGTGGTCGGCATGGCTTATGAGAGATTGCGAACTTGCGGAAAGAGTCTACCGATCTCTATCGCCGATTCTCAGATACTTTAAGGATCCAGACGTCTACAAAGCAGAGCCTTATGTCACCCCTGGCAACAGCGATGGCCCCCTTTCTTCCAAAAGTGGCAGGGCCGGATGGACGTGGTATACCGGGTCTGCGAGCTGGCTATACAGGCTGATGATCCAATGTTATCTGGGCATCAAGCCCACGAAGAATGGAATCTTGTTCTCACCATGTACGAAAAAGCGGTGGAAAGAGGCAGCGATCGCATTCAGTGTTCGGGGTGGTCAATACGCTCTAGAAATCCTTAATCCTCAAGGCAAAGAACTTCACGATTTCAAAGAGATACTCCTAAACGGAAAGAAGTTGGAAGGCAATGTGATTCCCTATCGTGAGGGGAGCAACCAAGTGCAGATCATTTATTGAAGGAGGTGGTTAAGGTGAAAAGATTTTTGTTGTTATTGGTGCTTCTCGTTTTAGCCACTTTTGGAATGTCACTCACCGTGGTGAACGAGATGGAAAGCGTCGCTGAGCTGAACGACGATAATACCGGTGCCAGTTTCTCTTTGAGCGATGAGTACGTCTTCGCTGGAAAGTATTCCGTTAAGGTGACTCCTTCAGGAGAAGCAGATGAGACCAAACTGGCGTTTCAATTGAATGGTGAGGTGTTAGAAGGTTGGGTCGAGTCCGATCTGTTGAAGATTGCCGTTTTCATCCCGGAAAACGCGGAAACCTACCCAGATAACTATTTTCTAGGCATGGCTGATGTGACTGACGGCTGGTCGTGGGTCGATGGGGTCTTTTCCGAAACGCAGTCACTGCGAGGGTGGAACGTGGTAACTTTCAATCTCTCTTCCAAAATGAAAGAAGTTTCTACAACCGGAAAGTACATGCTCTACTTTGCATTCATAGACTTCGAAGACGGAAACAAGAAAGTGCCGATAGTAGATACGTTTTATGTGGATCATTTTGTGACTATGTCCTCAGAAGAAGAAAAGATCAGACTCTACGTATTCCCCATGGAAACCGAAGAAGAGCTTGCAAGATATAACAACGACAACACCGGCGCGCTCTTCGAGCTCAGTGACCGCTATGTAGCCCAGGGGCTCAGATCCATGAAGATCGTACCCAGTGGAGAAGCGATTGAAACCAAAGTGGCGCTTCCGTTGGAAGGAGAAAACGTAGAAAAGTGGTCGCAGGGCAACAGGATCAAGATGAGTGTTTACATACCTCCTGAGGTGGGCACGATCCCCACCATGTATTTTCTGGGTATGGCGGATGTGACGACAGAGTGGAAGTGGGTTGGAGGGGTCTTTGCAGACGCCAAAGACGTTGGCAAAGGTTGGAACCAGATAAGCTTTGAAATAGCGGGTGCCATGAAGGATCTTGACCCCGATGGGAAGTACATGGTCTACCTCGCGTTTGCCGGTTTTGACGAGAAGAACCAGAAGATCCCGCTCGTGGATGCTTTCTACATCGACGGGATATACACTGAAAAAGCCAAAGTGTTGACCGTTGAAGAACGGATGGCTATGGTAGATCCGAAGATCAAAGAAGAAGTCGAGAAGATGTTACAGATGAGCGATGAGGAGTTGTTGGAGTATGTCCAAAGAAAGACCTTTGAATATTTCTGGAACGAGGCAAATCCAGCGAACGGTCTGGTCAAAGACAGGAGCACTGGGGATTCACCGTGCAGTATCGCTGCTGTAGGGTTTGCTCTTACGGCGATTCCGGTGGCTGTAGAGAAGGGCTGGATAAGCTACGATGAAGGTTACAAAAGGGTTTTAACGACCTTGAAAACCTTCGTGGAAGGCGGGGTGGAAGGCAAGAACGGATTTTTCTATCACTTCGTCGACATGAACAAGGGTAGAAGGGTTTGGGACTGTGAGCTCTCTTCTATAGATACGGCTTTGCTGGTGGCAGGAGCCCTCTTCGTTGGGGAGTATTTCGAGGGAACGGAAGTGGAAAAACTTGCGGATCAGCTCTACAGAAACGTGAATTGGCAGTGGATGATGGCAGAAGACGGCACCCTCTACATGGGCTGGAAACCGGAGGGAGGCTTTCTCAATGCAAAATGGGATTCTTTCAACGAAGGAATACTCGCTTATGTCCTAGCGATTGGTTCTCCAACATATCCCATACCGGCGGAGTCGTGGGATGAAATTCTCAGGCCTGTCCACGAAAACTACATCTCTTGTCCCACTGAATCCCTCTTCGTCTACCAATATCCCAACATTTGGGTCGACTTCAGAAACAAAGAAGACAAGTACGCCAATTACTTCAACAACGCCAAAATAGCTACCAGATATAATTATCTTTTCTGTGTGATGAACAGGTTCAAGTACAAAACTTACGACTTCGACGTGTGGGGTTTGAGTGCCTCGGATGGCCCCGCCGGTTACAAGCATTATGGTGCATCTGAGGGAAACCACGATGGTACGATTGCTCCATACAGCGCTGTTTCTTCCATAGTCTTCACCCCGGATCTTTCCATGAAGGCGATGAAAGGAATGTTGAGCAAGTATGGACCGTTGGTTTGGGGTAGATACGGGTTCGTCAGTGGATTCAACGTAGATGCGAACTGGTTCTCAGATCAGCACATAGGAATAGATCAGGGAGATATTTTGCTGATGATCGAAAACTACAGCACGGAGGTCGTGTGGAAGTACTTCATGAAGAACAGATATGTTCGGGAGGCTCTTGAAAAGATGGGTTTTGTCACCAAGATTTCGGATTATGCGGTCACACCTTGGTATCGCCAGGAGTATCAGAAATCGATCACCCAACCGTCCGAAAAGGTTGTCGTTGCACCAAAAGTGGCGAAGATAATGGTGGACGGTAAACTGGGGGACTGGAAAGATGTACCTTACAACGTGGTGGATGAAGATATGAACGTGCGAGTGCCAGGCATGAAGCCTGTTGACAAGCGGTCTCAGATACTTCACAGCCACTTCTACGCTGCTTGGGATGACGAAAACCTTTACCTTGCAGCACAAGTGTTCGATGAATACCTGGTGGTGAACATCGCACCAGATGATCTTGGGGCGTTCTACAGGACGGACTCCATCGAATTCTATCTGGATCCATCACGCGCTAATCCTGAGGCCGGCGTTTTCAAGCTGGCTGTATTGCCCTTCGACACAGAGGGCAATGTGCAAGCTGTTCGCCACGAAGATGCCAATCCTGGTCCCATTTCAAAAGTGGCGCCAGAAATGAAGGTAGCTTCTTCCAAGACCGATAACGGATACATCGTGGAGATAGCGATACCGTTCGAATATTTGAGTATCACGCCAAAACAAGGTATGGAGATAGGATTCTGTCATACCATTCATAATTCCAACAAGAAGGATGCCAAATTGGGTGAGTACGTCCGAGAAAACATACTCTCTTGGGTTCCCGTAGCTGACGTTTGGGCTCGACCGGAAATTTGGGGAACCCTCAGGTTCGCTGAGTAGGGGAGGTGAGTAAGGATGAGAAGGGGTTCTTTGATACTTCTTCTGGCTTTTGTACTGGTGACTTTCTCCTTCGCTGAAAGGACTCTTCAAATATGGGCCATGGGCGAAGAGGCAAAGAACCTCGACGTGATGGCAGAGAGGTTCATGAAAGAGAATCCAGGTGTGAAGGTGGAGATCCAGGCCATACCGTGGTCGGCCGCGTACGACAAAATACTTACGGGTATCGCCGGTATGCAACTGCCCGATCTGGCGCAGATGGGGACGACCTGGATGGCTCCTTTCGGTGCCATGGGGGTCTTTGAAGAGCTCAGCCCGTACATGCGTGATTCTTTCATAAGCAAAGACATCTTCTTTGAAGGTTCTTGGCAGACGGTAGAGCTCAATGGAGGAGTTTACGGTATCCCGTGGTACGTGGACGTCAGGGTGATGTTCTACAGAACGGACGTTTTGAAAGAAGTGGGATACGATCATGCACCGCAAACTTGGGAAGAGCTCTATGATGCGGCCAAAAAGCTTGCCGCGAGAGGAGAGAATATGTACGCCGTTTCGTTGCTTTATACGGGCGTGTTTGGAAACGAGTTCATTCCTTTCGTTTGGCAAGCTGGTGGAAGGATATTCGATGAAAGAGGTGAGGTCAGAGTAACCGATCCAGAATTTGTGGAGGCTATCGAATACTACGCGCGTTTCTTCTGGGAAGAGCTGGCTCCGATTGGTGGAGGAAACCTATTCCAAGATTTCGCATCGGGAGCTGTGCCGATATTCTTCTCAGGTCCATGGATGGTGAGCATGATCGATCAGCAAACCCCGGAGGTAAAGGGGAAGTGGTCGGTAGCCTTGATGCCTAAGAAGAAAACCAGGAGCTCCTTTGTGGGAGGTTGCAACTGGGTGATCTTCAATACCTCCAAGAACAAGGATCTGGCGTGGAGGTTCATAGAGTTCATGACAAAGCCAGAAAACCAGCTGGAATGGTACAAGATTGTCGCATCATTACCCGCCGTTAAATCGGTGTGGGAATATCCTGAACTGGCGAACAACCCAATAATGAAAGTCTTCGGAGAGCAACTTAGAGATGCCAAATCGCCTCCCAACATTCCACAGTGGGAAGAAATCGCGAACGCAATATCGAGAAGGGTGGAAGAGGCCATCTACATGAAGAGAACTCCGCAAAAGGCCGCAGAAGCGCTGAAGAAGGATATTGAAAAGATCGTTAGGTGACCAGGAAGTGCCAGGGAGCCCCGCGAGGGGCTCCCTCTTGTGAGGAGGATAGAGCGATGAAAACGAACTGGGTTTGGATCCTGACTTTTGTTGGGCCAGCGCTGATACTTCTTATGGTCTTTTTGATAATTCCCATCTTCGCGTCGTTTTATCTCAGCTTTACCGACTTCAACGTTTTCGCCATGACAGACTGGGGCCGAGCGAAGTTCGTTGGACTCCAGAACTTCGCCGAACTCTTTAAGGATGAGCTCTTTTGGAGAGCGTTGGTGAATACCCTCTACTGTCTCGTGGTGGCAATGCCGGTAACCGTAGCTTTATCTCTCACAAGTGCGGTGCTTCTGAACAGAGA
>QNAP01000066.1 GCA_003641795.1 Thermotogae bacterium
GAACATAGGGCAAACGAACTACGCGGCGACGAAGGCTGGAGTGATAGGGATGACGAAGACGTGGGCGAAGGAGCTGGCGAGGAAGGGTGCACAGATAAGGGTGAACGCGGTGGCGCCGGGATTGATAAAGACGCCCATGACTGAGAAGATTCCGCAGAAGATAGTTGATCGTGTAGTAGAACGCATACCGTTGGGGCGTGTTGGAGAACCTGAGGAAGTTGCACGTGTGTATCTGTTTCTGGCGAGCGACGAATCCAGCTACATAACGGGTCAGGTCATAGGTGTGGACGGAGGTATCACGTTGTGAGAAAGGAGTGAACAAATGAGAACCTTTCTGGCTTCTATTTTTGCCCTTCTCCTGGGGGTGGGGAGTGTGTTGGGCTTAGAGTCTCTAAGAATCGAAAATGGAGATTTTGTCGAACTCAGTAATGGTGAAAGAATCTACGTGAGAGTGGCTGGACATGGATCAAAGCCTGTGGTCTTGTTACCAGGTAACAACACTTCCGGTACGGTCTTCGAAGCGTTGCTTTCTTTCGTGAAAGCCGTCGATGAAGTAAACGACGCTTACACCTTCTACGCGTTCGACTACAGAGGAAGCGGCCAATCTTCTTATCACAACAAGATAACATCTCTGGAAGACTTTGCCAGAGATTTCAACGAGATCGTACAGAGGGATGAAAAACTCAGCAAAGGAGGAATCGTACTCGTGGGTTATTCCATGGGATTTGGCGTGGCTCAGGAGATGGTATATCTCGATCCCACAAAGTACGACTACGTGATTTCCCTCGCTGGTATAGGTACCAAAGGTATCCGTGTTCCGTTCACTCCCGAAAACGCCGGCACCGACCCAAAGACAGGAAAAACGTACCAATCGGGCGACTGGGTCGATTCCCTTTCGGCCACGGTTTTCCACCAGAGGTCTTGGCAAGGAGAAAATCGGACCTACGCCAATGTCAAATCTATGTGGAACATGTTGGTCTTCAACGACGTTCTGAAGTATTCTCTCGCGAATCTCAAGCCTACCGAAGAAGATTTTACCAAAACACCTTTCTATGAAGACTCTTTGAGAGATGTTCTCTCTGTGGAGTACATGCCCGAATCCCTCTACGCTTCACACATGTTCAACGCGTCTTTCGTAACCATCAGACACGCGAATTCCGATGGAACTGAAGTGGTCATTCCATGTACTGGAAAGATCTCTGCTTTCAAGGGCAAGAAGGTGCTTTTAGTCAAGGCGAGAACGGATTACATGCACTGGCGCGGTGATCTTGTGGTGATGGATCAGATCGTCCAGAACACCAAATACGATTTAAAACAAGCCGGAGCTCATGTGGAGGCTTTGATCTTCGAACCGAATAAAGGATTCGATCACGGTTTTCCAATCGATCATCCCTTGGAAACTCTCAAGATCATCTGCGCTTTCGTTGAGGGTAGAGGAACGCTCAAGGAGGATACTTTGGATCACATTTTGGGAACAGATAACTACACGTTCTACCCCCATGAAGAGACGTCATGGGAAATGAAAGCATACGGTGGTTTCTAATCCTCATATCAGGAGGTGTTAGGTGTGAAGAAGTTTCTCGCGATTACTTTGGTTTTGGCGTTGGTAGTGCTCGGTGTAGCGGCTAAAGTGAAACCCATCAAGCTGGGTGCCGTGCTGCCACTTGGTGATATAACCGGCAGACAGGCTGCCAACGCCATGAAATTGGCGGTCAAGGAGATCAACGCAGCGGGTGGGGTTCTCGGAAGACCCCTGGAACTCATCATTGTGGACGACGAGATGAACCCATCAAAAGGAGCAGCTGCCATCGACAAGCTCGCCACCATCGACAAGGTGGATTTCTTTATCGGTGGAATGTCTTCAGGAGTGCACTTGGCACAGATCCCGATTTTGAAGAAGTATCAGAAGATTACCGTTTGGATTGGAGCGGCGTCACACCTGTGTGAAAAAGCTCTTGCTGGTGCCGATTGGTACTTCCATCTCCATCCGTGGGATTACCAACAAGGGGCCGGATACGCAATAGGCTGGAAACAGATTCTCGAGAAGTACCCACAGGTGAAGTTCGACAGGGTATTCTTGGCTTACGAAGAGGGCGCTTTTGGCACGGCGTCTTACAAAGCCTATTTAGCCATGTTGGAGCAGGCAAAGCAAGGTGAAGGTCCCTATGTAGGACTCGTCAAGGAATTCAAGGGTGAATCTTTCAAGAGCGCGGCTTTCGGTGGTGGCGATTACAGAGCCGTCCTTCGTCTTGCCAAAGAGTGGAATCCTGATGCCTTCATCTGGGCAGGATACGACGCGGATGCTTTGCCGATGATGGCCCAGGCCAAAGAGATCGGATTCGCTCCTCCCATATTCATAGGTGCGCCTCCAGGATGGCCTGCAGATTTCGGAAAGTCACCTCTCTCAGAAGGGGTTGTGCTCTACGGCATGTGGGCACCTTCACTCAACAAAGTGAGTCCCGTCGCCGAGCATTTCTACAACGCCTACGTGAAAGAATTCGGAGAGGAGCCAGCGACGTACTTCGCGCCGCTCGGTTATACGAACGTCTACTTCTTGGTGGAAGGTATCAAAAAGGCAGGCACCTTGGAAAAAGAGGCTTTGATCAAAGCTTTGGAACAGGTAGAGTACGAGTCGCCGCTGGGAGAGACGTTGAAAATAGCACCAAGCGCGGTGATCAAGCACCAAGGATTCACCACACAAAAGATACTCCAATGGCAAAACGGCAAACAAGAGGTCATCTGGCCATTCGAGGTACAAACGGCCGAGTTCATATATCCCTTCCCCAAATGGGAGGGTCGCTAACAAGCGCGAAGCGAAGGCCGGACGTGAAAGCGTCCGGCCATCTCACTCTCTACCTTGAACTTTGAAATGGAGGATCGAGAATGGCTGAAACCAAGACTCACGGGCGTCATCAATTTACTCTCCCGTTACTTGCTATAGTTGCATTGATCCTGATCTTCATCTTCAAACCATACGCGGTTATCTACGGTGTTCAGCGAGGCAGTTTATACGCCTTGATAGCCATGCCTTTGGCTTTAACATTGGGGATCGTGGGCATTTTGAACCTGGCTCACGGTGATTTCTTGACACTGGGAGCTTACATCGCCTATTGGATCTTCAACTCTACGGGTTTGGATCCTCTCCTGTCCATTTTCGCAGTTGCCCCTCTGCTCTTTGTAGTGGGAGCTGGGCTTTACAAAATTACCGTGAGCAAGGTGCTGCGAGCTCCTTTACTGAACCAACTCTTGCTTACCTTCGGTATAGCCATGATACTGGAAGAAGTGATAAACCTCATCTGGACAAGCAGACCCAGGAACGTCTACGTAAATTACGCTTCTGCCTCCGCCTCCATCGGAGGGTTCAGGTTCGGCACCTACGAGTTTTCATATTTGCTAGCAGCAGTTGGCGTGCTCGTCTTGCTCCGACTCTTCTTGAAACATACGCGATTGGGAAAAGCCGCGTTCGCGGTGGGACAAAACCCTAAGGGAGCCAAAATAGTAGGCATAAACGTCGAAATGATCTACTTACTGATTTTCAGTATATCCGTGGGAATCGTTGGGATTGCTGCTGGGTTGACCCTCCCCCGAATGTCCATATTCCCACTGTTTGGCTCTCCCTTTACCTTGAAATCATTCTGTTTGGCTGCCATGGCTGGGTTGGGTAATCTGACAGGGATTCTGTGGTCGGGGCTCGCGTTGGGAATAGGAGAAGCGCTGGTTCAATCCATTGAAGGTTACAGTGGCTGGTCTGATATCGTCTTTTTCGGTGTTTTGATAGCCGTCATAACTATAAGGTCTTACCGGGGGTCATACGTATGAAAAAGCTGGGAATGCTCATCATCTTGGCAGTGGTCGCCTTGGGATTCCTTTTTCCCCTTTATGCTGGACCGTACCCGCTCCACGTGATGACCACGGTGCTCACCTACATGGCTTTGGGACTCAGCTGGGACATGATGCTCAGAACTGGACAACTTTCTTTCGGGACAGCGGGATTTTTTGGACTGGGTAGTTATGCCGCTCTGCTGACGACACTCTATCTTGGATTGAACCCCCTGGCGAGTATTTTCGTTGGTGGAGTGTTCGCTGCAATCGTGGCTTTCGCTTTAGGTTACGCCATTCTCAGACTTCGAGAGATATACTTTGCCATAACCACCCTAGCCTTGGCAGGAGTCTTCACAGTGGTTGCCAGAAACCTGCACGACTTCACAGGTGGGCCTGAAGGAAAGATCCTCCCGTCCGCCATCTTCAACGGTGATCCAACAAAGGTCTACTGGTTGACATTCTCGGTCGCTTTGGGTAGCATTTTGGTTTCAGAACTCTTCCAGCGCACTCGAATACGTTTTGCCATCACTGCCATTCGCAATGACGAAATCACCGCGAAGTCCAGCGGGATAGATATTTTCAAGTACCTGCTTTTCGTCTTTGTGATCACCTCGGCCATCCAAGGTGTGGTCGGGGGAGCATATGCACAGCAGTACGGGTTTGTGTCTCCAGAGAGTGCATTCTCTACGAACTTTCTTTTACTTCCCATAGCTATGTGTCTTGCCGGGGGTATATACAGCACGTTGGGACCTGTGATCGGTTCGGTGATTCTGGGAGTGCTTTCAGAATATCTGAAACTCCGATTCCCTTATGGGCACCTTATCATATATGGAGTCATCATTGTAGCCATCGTACTCTTCATGCCTCACGGCATCCTCGGAATGTTGAAAAAGATAGCACAAAAAACCAGAACTGAAGTTGGGGGGAACGAAAATGAAAAATGAGCCCCCCATCCTCACAGTTGAAAAGCTGATAAAGCGTTTTGGCGGCTTGGTGGCGGTGGATAATCTCAGTTTCACGGTGCAACAAGGTGAGGTTCTCGGTGTGATTGGTCCCAACGGTGCAGGGAAGACCACTCTTACCAACGTGGTTTCGGGGCTCTATCGTCCCTCGGAGGGCAGGATCTTTTTCCAAGGAAAAGATGTGACCGAACTGGACGCTCACCAAAGATGCCGCCTGGGTATCTCTCGAACTTTTCAGCTCATGAGGCCGATAAGAGAATTCACAATCTTGGAGAACGTAATGGTCTCCGCGCTCTTTGGAAAGGGATTGGACTTGAAAAGTGCTCAAAATAGAGCAAGAGAAGTTTGCGAGTTCGTTGGTCTGAAGCGATTGAAGATTCCGATAGAGTCGGCCACGGTTTTGGAGCTGAAGAAGATGGAAATCGCCAGAGCGCTCGCTTCCGGTCCCCAACTCGTTTTCTTAGACGAGGTCATGGCGGGTCTCAATGTGGATGAGACCAATGAAATGATCGAAACCGTTAAGAAGATAAACGCCAGCGGGGTCACAGTGATCGTTATAGAGCACGTGATGAACGTTATAAAGGAATTGACTCATAGGGTCATCGTTTTGGATCGGGGTAGGATCATCGCTGAAGGTTCTTACGAAGAGGTATCTCATCAACCGGAGGTTATAAGTGCATACTTAGGGGAGGAAGAGTGATGCTCGAAATAAGAAATCTCAACGTCTACTACGGGAAGCTTCACGTGATCTGGGATCTGTCCATGACCGTGGGAGATGAAGGTGTGGGATTGTTCGGTCCCAACGGTGCAGGGAAGACGACTTTGATCAACACCATACTCGGACTCGTGACCCCCAAAGGTGGCCAGATTTTCTTTGAAGGCCGACGCATAGACGGGCTGGATACTCACAAGATAGTGAGAGAAGGCATAGCGGTGGTACCGCAGGAAAGGGAACTCTTTCCGTTCATGAGCGTGAAAGAAAATCTGGAGTTGGGGGCAGCTTTCGTACCACACGCTCAAAGCAGAATGAACGAGCTTTTCAATTTTGTCTACGAGATCTTTCCTGTGCTCAAAAGAAGAGAATCCCAGCTGGCGGGTACTATGAGTGGAGGAGAACAGAGAATGTTGACCATAGGTCGGGCCTTGATGGCCAATCCTCGGTTGCTCATTCTTGACGAGCCCTCGGTGGGATTACAACCTTCTATTGTTGCTGAGCTCTTCCACAAACTGAAGCTGATAAGACAAAATGGAGTATCCATCCTGCTCACAGAGCAAAATGTTCGTCAGGGTTTGAAAGCTATCGATAGAGGATACATCCTCGAGAACGGGCGCATCGCTCTCGAAGGAACTTCAGAAGAACTTGCCGCCAACGAACACGTCAAGAAGTCGTATCTGGGTTTGTGAATGGAGGTGGTCACACTGCCATTTATGAAAGTGAACGACGTACAGCTCTATTATGAAGAAAAAGGTCCGGATTTTGGAGAACCGTTGGTCTTTCTAAACGGTATTTTCATGTCAACCGCGAGCTGGCGTTTGATGGTTCCATTCTTCGAAAGGAGCTACCGTGTTGTACTCCACGACTTCAGGGGGCAGTGGAACTCGGGGAAGCCTGAAGAACCTTACTCTCTCCACCAGCACGCACGCGACTTGAAAGGGTTACTAGAACATCTCGATCTCGACAAAGTACACATTGTGGGAACATCTTATGGCGGAGAAGTTGGGCTTTGTTTCGCTCTGGAATTTCCAGAGAGGGTGAGGAGTCTCACTGTTATCAGCTCGGTCAGCGAGATCAGACCGCATTTGAAATACATGGCCCGTCGCTGGTTGAATGCAGCGAAGACACACGATCCAGAGATCTTCGTGTGCGAGTGGATCGGCGACGTATACAGCGAAGAGTTTCTCCAAAAGCACCGAGAATACCTTTGGGAAAGGCTTGTACAACTGTATCAAACGTTCGATTACAACGCCGCCATACGTTTGTTGGAAAGTTTCTTAGAGCTGGAAACATCTCCTCTCACACCAAAGCTGGAGCATCTATCCACGCCCACTTTGGTGTTGGCAGCAGAAAGAGATCTCGTCAAGCCTCTTGAATACTCACGTATCATAGCCCAGACAGTACCCCAGGCACAGTTTCACATCATTCCCGATGCTGGACACGGAGTGGTGATCGAGAAACCAAAGAAGACGTCCACCGTAATTCTGGGATTCCTCGCGAGTTTGGGAACAACGCTTGATTGAGCATATAGGAGGTGCAAAACGTGAAGCATGCCAAGATCGTGTCTGCAGGCCTTTACTCACCACAAAAGATCATGACCAATAAGGAGTTTGAACGACTCACGGGCATGGTCATTGACCCTCATTACAGTGAGGTCATCGGAATCAATCACAGACACCTTTCCGATTCTAAAGAAACTCCCGCCTTTATGGCGGCGGAAGCGGGAAAACGAGCCTTGGAAAATGCCGGTGTTTCTCCGGAAGAACTGGATCTCATAATAGTGGGAACCGACACACCCGAAGCCATCTCCCCCCCAACAGCTGCTAAAGTACAGTTCCTGTTGGGAGCCCATCAAGTGAAGACGAAAGTCTTCGATATCAACGCCTCCTGTGCCAACGGTGCCTTGATGCTCGACATAGCCTCCAGATACATCGCTTTGGAAGACACGAAGAAGGTTCTGGTGATAGGCACCTATGCCATGACAAAGTTTCTCTCCTGGAGGTATTCCTGGGAAGCGCTCTTTTCGGATGGAGCAGGTGCGGTGCTCTTGGAAGCCTCGGATGAACCAGGGTATTTGGGAGGTGTCGGTATCTCGGATGGAAGCTACTGGAACTTCTGGGGTGTTTACATGGGAACGGGCACGATGAACGTTGCAGGAATCGAGAAAGGGCTCCATTTGCTGGATTTGCGGGCACCATATCCCCCCACAGTCAACGAAGAAGGATGGGTACAGCTCTTCAACGATCTCTCGAAAAAGACTGGATTTTCAAAAGAGGACGTGGGTATGATCTTTTTCACACAGGTTAGAAGAAAGACCATCTTCAAGGTGATGGATGCTTTAGGTTTGCCTCACGAAAAGACTCACAACATTATGGACAAATACGGTTACACAGGTTCCGCGTGCGTCTACATGGCTCTTCAAGATGCGATTGAAACGAACAAGATGGAAGGCCTGGAAGGTAAAATCGTGGTCTTCATAACCTCAGGCGTCGGATACCAGCAGTACGCTGTAGCATTCAAATGGTGAAGAAAGCCGGGCTTCGAAGCCCGGCTTTCTTAACTCTCTTTCACTTCGATTCGCTCGAATCCTCCAAAATAAGGACACATGTACCAAGGGATCGCAAAGCTACCAGCTTTCTTAAGCCACTGAATTACAGTCCTTCCAGACGTCCTAAGAAATAGTTCCATTTGTTCGGCACTTTGTGCCACTCTTACCACACCTTTCCAAACAACTCTTCCTGCAAGGAAACCGGAACTTCCCAATTTGCAGTTTAAGCTCACCAATGAAAGAAAATCCTTCACATCGATTCCTCCGCTGAGTATCACCCACGGTTTTCCGCCCGAAGCATTGACTATACGATCTGGCGATAATTTCTCTCGGAACGCTTCGATCTTGAAAAGATCGACCCCATACTCTTCTCCTTTAAAAACGTTCATAGCAGAAAGGATCGCC
>QNAP01000067.1 GCA_003641795.1 Thermotogae bacterium
ATTCGTTGTGGTGAGTGGACTCGCAGCTGGAATAGACTCCGAAGCACACCAGGGTGCATGCAGCGCGGGAGAAACGATTGGAGTTCTTGGCAACGGAGTGGATGTAGTCTATCCTCCTTTCAACTCCCACTCCTACGCTTCCGTGAAGGAAAACGGTTGTCTTCTGAGCGAATACCTGCCATGCACTCCTCCACACCGCTGGCACTTTCCAAAAAGAAACAGGATCATAGCAGGGATGTGTGTGGGTGTAGTCGTAGTGGAAGCTGGGAAGAAGAGCGGTTCTCTCATAACCGCGAGGCTTGCAGCTGATTATGGAAGAGACGTTTTCGCAGTTCCGGGTCCCATCACCAGTGAAATCAGCAGGGGGACGAACTCGTTGATAAAACTTGGCGCCAAACCGATTCAGGAAGTCGAGGATATTCTGGAAGAGTATCCGCACTTTACAAAAACACCTTCAAATGATTGGGACACCCCTATGGATATGGATCTCAGCGAAGAAGAGCAGGAGCTCTTTCAGCTCATTCTTGAAGGCAACGATACCCTTGAAAAGCTCTCCACGTTAACTGGATGGGACATGGGAAAATTGGTGACAACGCTCTCTCGTTTAGAAATGATCGAGAAGATCGCGCAGATTGGAGGAAGGTACACACCCGTTTGATCATCGAATAGCGAGGAAAAGATGCTTATCTCCTGCGGACAAGACCATGGATCCGCCCACGTGCGATATTCTTGCGCTATTTCCCAACCTCATCATGGCCGATCGCAATCTGTGTACCTCAGTGATGAGAACACCATCGAGCTCGCCAAGACTCCTAATTTTAGATACGTAGAGTCCCGTCGCTATTTGCATACTCACCTGCCAGCGATCCGGTGAGCCGCGAGCACGCATGATACGCACAACTCCACGTGGATGGAACGTGTACGCTTTCTTCAACGTCGCCAGAAGCTCCCTCAAATCCATCTCTTCTCCATTCACTGAGGAGATGAGTTTGAGAAGCCTGGTGGTAGACCGTGGAAGGCTGGGCTCCAACATCACGTGGTACGCAAACCTACCGCACGTTAGACTAATCTCATCACCATTGAAACCAATCGTTAAACGGTTTTGCTCTTGGATTTCGCTCAACGACTTGACCAAGTGTCTGGCCGTGACATACGGAACTTCACCCAGGAACAAGCGATCCAACTCGGTGTTTCCCACTTTCGCCACACAACCCACGTTGTGGGAAATTCCAACCACGTACATCGCATTATCGAAAATCACAAACCCTGCGTTTTCAGGTTCTTCTAACACAACACTGGCAAAATCAAGTGATTCTTGAAACGAGGTTAAGAATACTCGACAGATATCTTCAAAGCCATTAGAAACATGGAAAGGGAAATCGGAACGCTGCGCATTCCTCACCTGTAGGAACTCGCTCTCGGTAAAGATGTTCACATTTTTTCCAGAGAACTCAAAGGTTATTTGCTCGTTCCGTTGCCCCTGAAGCACGACCTTGAGATCGTTCAGGGGAATCGAGTAGATACCATCAAAAGAAGGCATTTCACTTGCCAAAAATTCCAGCTTCGCCACCCCATCTGTGGCAAAGAGCGTCAATCCATCACGATAAAAAAAGTGTAGAACCCTGTAAGAGGGTTCTACCGTTCCCGTCAATTTATCGAATGTCCTGTAGATTTTTCTCAATTCTTCTCTGGTGATCTTCCAACTTAACCTCTCTTCCATCCCATCACTGCTATAACACTTTTTCTTGGATCCAGTTGTCCCGATTCTGCGGATACCGTAAGCTCGATGAGTTCCTGTGCTTTGAGATGTCTTGCTATCACTTCGTTCAAGGATAGTGGAAGATCCACGTATCCTGGGGACAACCTCGCCGTTCCTACGTATCCATGCTTGCTCATATCTCTTCGCAGTTTCGCGTCGAGCCCTCTGACGAAAGATTCCACCAGCTCAGAAGCGTATGCATCACAGAAGAATGCCAACAACGTTTCCCCTGATTCCATGAGAGTCGAGACCAGATTGTCAATGCTATGGCCGAGAGTAGCCGCCATGAGTGTGACATACTCAACTCCATCAAGCTGTTCTCGCACCAACTTACCAGAGAGTTCGATCTCGTGCACCACCAACGTCTTGTCCTTCCACTCGGCTTTCAAGGTTTCATATACTGCTTCAGGTGTGGCGACCGAGCTCACGAGCTCCACTGCTCTACTGAAGTATTCATGAAGTTCTTCGGGTGGCTTTTCCGTGCTCGGTATGCCCGAGCGCGCAAGCACTTGCTTTTCCGGTACCCTTATATCCTGTGGCGGAAGAAAGAACGTTCGTATCATATGGCCCCTCCACATTGAAGAAGCTATCCAATAAAATCATATCAAAAATGTCTAAAAATTCAAAGAATTTTCGCACAACGTCGTTGCTACTTCGAACCACACAACAGCATTGGGGCCATATAGATGCTGGTGATGTAGGCAAGCACAGGTCACTCTTCCAGCGTTTCTTCCGGTCCTTCTTCGATCTCTTCATGGTACTTGGTCTTGCCGGTTTCCATCATGATCTCTTGAAGCTCCACCAGTCCCGCGAGCTCAGCTTCTCTGACTTCCGGTGAAATCGGCGCGAAAGAACTCTTCTCTCGCCTCTTCTGTGCCTTCTGATAGAGGCCGTATATCTTCGGCTCAGCGATAATTCGCATGACACTTTCTTCTTCCACACCAAGTCTTTCCGCAATTTCCTCCGCACTCAATCCAAACCTGACGTAGTGGAGTACCATATCCTTGAAGTCCTTCATATACCTACCTCCTCATCACATTCTTACCATAGATACCCTCGCGCTTCAATATCTTCAAGATCGTCAAGAAAACGATCTTCGTATCGAGCCAAAGTGACCAGTGGTCCACGTACCATACGTCCAACTTGAAACGATCGTACCAATCTATCAGGTTTCTGCCATTCACCTGAGCCCACCCAGTGATGCCTGGTCTAACGGTGAAGCGTTTTTTCGCCCACTCTTCGTACTCATCGTAACGCTTTGGAAAGAACGGAAGCGGAGGTCTGGGACCGACAAAGCTCATATCCCCCCTCAAGATGTTGAAGAGCTGCGGCAATTCGTCCAAACTCAATTCCCGGAGCCACTTGCCTATCCTGGTGATTCTTGGATCCCGTTCTTCTAAAAAGATCCCCAATCCTACTTTCTCGGCATTCACGATCATGGTTCTGAATTTGTAAAGCACGAAGACCTTCCCATCTTTACCCAACCGCTCTTGTTTAAAGAGTACGGGACCGTGGTCTTCAAGCTTTATTAAAAGCGCTATCACAACCATGAATGGGGAGAGTAAAGCGATCAACAATACGGCGAATACTATGTCTATGGATCGTTTCAACATCCTTTGAAACTTCATCGTGGATCACTCAACAACTCGGAAAGGTCTTCCACTTGAAAGTATTCATAAAACTCCGGTGACAGTTGGTAGACAAAGGCTCTTCCTCTCCTTTTGCGAGTGAGAAGACGAAGTTTCACGAGTTCTCGAAGTTGCTCTGAGGAATCTTTCATCCGCATTCTCTCAACCTCTGCTCGTGTGGCTTCACCCTTTACCGCCACTGCTGCCAGCACCTGCAATTGAGACGGCGATAGCCTGCGGGGATAAACCCTGCGCACTTTGGATACGTATTCTATGTATGCCGGTTTGATGTAAAAACGCCATCTACCACCAAATTCGCGGGGTTCAACGCCGTGGTCCGAACTTGAGTATCGCTCCTTCAGTGATTGGAGAAGTTCTTCCACTTCCACAACGGTCACGTCCAGCACTCGCGAAAGATCGGTGACGGCGAGCCCCCGTTTGGCTGCAAAGAGCATGGCTTCCAACTTTGCCAGCATGTCACCCCGCCCTTTCACGCCGCATCTCGCCTCCTGAATATCCCCTCTCCGTCCACCGTGTACAAGCCGAGTTTCACAAGCTCCAACACGGCTAGGAATATCGCTATCATCTCGAACTTGTCTCTTGTCATCAGAATTTCGCGAAGCGATGCCGCTTTGATCTTCATGAGTTCCTCGCGTTTTTCATCAACAGAGTAACGGGGAGAACTCAATTTGTAGACCCTGTCCACACGTTTCATATCGGCGAGCATGCTTATGAATACGTCGTACACTCTTTTCAGCATCTCACCTTGCTTGCCGTTCAACCCGTAATTCACTTCAACGGTAGCTGATAAGAGCCCACCAAGGCGTTCCATTCGTTGTTGAAGCTCCTCCTCGACGGCTTTCAAACGCTGATATTCCTCCACCGAGACGTAGAGCTCCTCTTTTTCTTTCTCGAACTGTTCTTTCTCCTGCGGACTGAGCTGTGGCAAGAGAGCCCTCGATTTCAAGTACATGAGTTGAGATGCCAAAGAAAGGAATTCGGAGGCGAGATCCATGTTCAATTCTTCCATCATCTCGATGTAGCCCATGAACTCATCAGCTATGGTTGATATGGGTATCTTCCGAATATCCATCTCTTTCTTTCTGACCAGAAACAACAGGAGGTCCAGTGGACCTTCAAAGTTTGGTAGCGAAACCTTAAGCATCTCCAGAGCTACCACGTCCCAAATACTCTCCGAATCCAGCTTCCCCCATCGGCTCACCTTCTTCAACTATTATGCGTCCCCTCAACACCGTATGGACCACCTTACCCACAACTTTTATTCCTTCATATGGAGTATAATCATTGGCTGAATGGAGCAACGACTGGGTAATTGTCCACTCAGCCTCGGGATCGAAAACGACGAGATCCGCATCTTTTCCTGGTGAAATGCTCCCCTTTCTATGATTCAATCCCATGATTCTTGCTGGATTTGATGAAAAGAGTGGAACAAGTCTCTCCAAAGGCATGTGAAGCTGTTTGGCCAGTGTGTGCATCAGTATGAAAGAGACTTCCACCCCCGGTAGTCCATTGGGCATCGATTCGTACCGATCTTTGTAAACCTGACGTTCCTCCAGATTGAAGGGACAGTGGTCGGTCCCAATGGAAGAAATGTTCCCCACTTTCAGATGCCCTTTCAGTCGTTCTATTTCACCGTAGGACCTCAAAGGAGGACAAACCGCATACCTATACCCTCCATCACCAGAAAAAAGGGTCTGATCCAACCAAAAATAGTGGGGACAGCTTTCCACAAAAAGGGTACGGTTTAAGACGTCTTTGAATGCAGTGGCAACACGATCCAACGTTATCCCACTGGATACGTGGGCTACATAGACCTTGGCTCCCGTCCACTGGGCAAAGCTGGCGACTCTGGAAACGGCTTCTATTTCTGTGATGGCCTCTCTCACATAAGGAAGATCCCTGACCTGCAGATGCCCCCCACCTTCTTGGAGGCTGGCTTTCACGTTACCTTCCACGATTTCGTCGTTTTCCGCATGTACCATCACGGTTACATGATACTCTCGCGCCACTTTTAGAAGCTGCAAGAGATACCAATCGTCCGTCCTTCTGCCAGAAGAACTGTAAGTGGTGAAAAGCTTTATGGAAGTGATACCATGATCCAAAGCGATTTCACAGACTTTGTGCGGATCCATCGATGGGTTGGCGATGGTGAGGTGAAGAAAGTAGTCAACATAAGCGTTGGAAGCTTCTTCAATACGGCGCTCGATTTCTGATTCCGCTTCGGCTTCTGTGGAACATGGTTCTGTGAAATCGCCAACCGTTGTGACACCACCACATGCAGCCGCTCTGCCTCCGGTGAAAAAATCATCGGTGGAACGATGAGGGCCTAACTTCAAAGAGAAGTGAACGTGAGGATCCACAAAGCCAGGGAGTACAAAAAGCCCGTCCACTTCGAGTACTTTCCGTGCTGGAAGTTTATCACACGTCAGTGAGACGATCTTTCCGTCTCTTAGGTAAACGTTGCTTTCCACGAAATTATCGTTGAAGAAGACCTTTCCACCCGTTAAAGCGAGATCGAAAGGTTCCACAGTACTCACCGCCTACGTCTTCTCCGAAAGAGAACGAGAACTGGCGAACCGATGAAAGGGTCCACATAGCGTCTGATAGCGTTTTCGAGGGTCCTTTCAACAGCTGAATTGGCCAATCTCGGGTCGTTGCAAAAAGCCACAAACGTCGGTGGTCTGGTAGATGACTGGGTGACGTAATAGACCTTAAACGAACCCTTCTTGGATCTTGGAAGTGGTACAACAGTCAGCACTCGCTCCATAACCGCGTTGAGCACGCTGGTGCTGACTCGCCGCATAAAAGATGCGCAGGACTGGTCTATCGCTTGCATCAAGGTGGATATACCATTACCATCGACAGCACTGGTGAAGACCACAGGACTGTACGAAATGAATCGAAGCTTTGTGGTGTAGGCTTGCCTGAGTTCTTCTATTCTCTCCAGATCGATAAGATCCACTTTGTTGAAAACCACCACGGAGGCTTTGCGTTTCCGTTGCACCAAGGAAGCCAAACGCTGATCCTGATGCGTTATCCCTACAGTAGCGTCTACCACTATCACGGCGATGTCGGATCGTTCTAACGCTCGGATCGCCCGCAGATTTCCATAACTCTCCACGGTCTTCATTTCCACCCTCGCGGGTCTCCGAAGACCTGCTGTGTCCACGAAAAGATAGCGTTTCCCATCGAGCTCCACAAGCTCATCGACGGTATCCCGAGTTGTTCCAGGCACTTCGGTGACGAGCGATCTTTCCATCCCAAGAATGGCATTGAATATCGACGATTTCCCTGCGTTTGGCTTACCCAGTATGGCAACTTTCACAGCCGTTTCTTCATCTGCAGGTTCGTCGAACTCGACCTCAAGCTCCACAAGTTTTTCGATCACGCGCTCGAGAAGTTGTCCAACGCCAATATTGTGTTCTGCCGATACGGGTATGGGGTCACCGAAGCCAAGTTTGTACGTTTCCGGCAGTACGTTCCTCTCATATTTTTCCCTGTTCTCGGTCTTGTTTGCTACAAGCAGTATGGGAACATTGACCTTCCTCAAGGTCTGGGCAACATCCTCATCCCACGGTGTTATTCCACCCTGACCATCTACCACGAAGAGGAGTAGGTCCGCACTTTTGAGCATCTCCTCTGTCTTTCGTTTCATCTTCCCTTCAAGTTCACTCTGGGGAAGATCGAAGAAGCCACAGGTATCGACGAGAGTGAAAGTTCCTCTATCACAGCTTACTCGCGCATAAACGATATCCCGGGTAACTCCGGGTTCGTCATCCACTATGTTTCTTCTCTGACCAGCCAGACGATTGAAGAGCGTGGATTTACCAACGTTAGGCTTACCTACTATCACCACCATTGCCATGTGTCATCTTCTCCTTTAGAAGATCACCAAGCGTGATCTTCGCTTCCTCTATCTCCTTTTCTTGCATCTTCTCGTATTCGAGCTTTTCCTTTGCAATTTCGAGTTCCCGGATACTCAAAATCAGGTTTCTTCTGCCCAGTTCGGTTTCAGTGGAAAGTTTCATCACCACCGCTTCCACAACGTCACCAGGTTTGAAAAGCTCTTTGAGATTCCTCTTCAACTCGGTACTGGCGTGCGCAGCAGGTATGAATGCTTCTACGTTCCCTTCAACCAGCTCTACTACCACTCCACTGTTGATTACCCTTCTCACAACGGCTTTCACAACGCTACCACGCTTGAGTTTCTGTGCAAGTTTCTCCCACGGGTTACCTTGAGCTTGTCTCAAGCTGAGTTTTATCCTTCTGTTCACTTTGTCCAAAGAGATCACCTTCGCCGAGACACGATCTCCGACCTTGACAACTTCCTCCGGTTCTTCAACGTAGCCCCATGAGAGTTCGCTGAGATGGACGAGGCCACTAACACCATCTTCCAGTTCGACTATGGCTCCAGTTGGAAGGATTTTCACCACCACACCTTCGTGCACACTACCTTCCGAATAGACCTTTTCGATCCGCTCCCAGGGATCGCCTTTCACACGCTTGTAACTGAGGGCAATCTTGCGCTCTTTGGGATTCACCTCGAGAACTTCAACCTCAATCGTTTCTCCCACTGAAACGGCTTCGGACACGTCCTTTTTGATGTTGCCCCAAAAGACCTCGCTTATGTGAACCAGTCCTTCGACCCCCGGCTCGAGTTCCACGAAGAAACCAAAGGGCACTATCGTTTTGACGGTTCCGCTGTATCGTTCTCCAACTCTGTATCTCTCTTCGACACCTTCCCACGGATCGGGGATAAGAGCTTTGGTACTGAGGGTAACCTTCCGTTCTTCTGGATCCATATCTATGACCTTCGCTCTAACTTTCTGTCTGCGTTTAAAGTGATCCCGCGGGTTTGGGTTTGTCTCCCAATTGATCTCACTTCGAGGTAACAATGCGGTGATCTTGTCCGTGAGCTTCACGAAAGCACCGAAATCTTTCACTGACTCAACTGTACCTTCTATCACGGATCCGACTTGAACCGACTCGAAGAATTTCCTTATTTCTTTCTCTTCCAG
>QNAP01000068.1 GCA_003641795.1 Thermotogae bacterium
CATCAACGTACAAGATCACGTGCGGGAGTATCTTTTAGTTTCCATCCCACAATGGTTCGGATCAAACATGATGCCAGGACGCTTAGGAGGCGATAATTCCACGTTTCCATCCCACAATGGTTCGGATCAAACGATAATTCTGAATGGAATTGGGATTGGGCTAGAGAGTTTCCATCCCACAATGGTTCGGATCAAACTGGTTATTTCGGAATTATTATATCATATTCCCTAATATTGTACACAAAGGTGAAGCGAGCCGGTTACGAACTCAAATCTAATCTTCGGAAAACAGGCGCGGTCACCAAGAATCTCACTTACGATCTCGTTAAAATCGCGGAAATTCCTTACCAAAGCGTGGTTGGTTAATTTCACAAAGTCGGCGATTCTTGGTGACCGTGCGGATTTGAAAGATGGCTCAAAGCCTTTGTTTAATGACTTTGCGGGAATCGGGGAATTGTGAAAAATGCCGCTTAATTGTTAAGGGCACAAAAACAGGGCAATTCTTGGTGCAGGAAAGTCGCGCGGAATGGGGCGTCCGGATTTGCAATACTTTGTTAACATAGTTTGTGAAAAATAGGTGATTGCAAGTTTGTCACCACCAAATTTTGAACGCCTGATAATTTTGCTGGCCAATCAAATGTTTAATGAGTTTGTAGCATTCGATTTCAATCAATTTTCTATACGAGACTTTTCTTTTTAATCGGGGATGCAAAAGGGTGTTTTTTAACCTTGCATCAAACTGCTGGACCATCTTCTTTCTTCCACTTTCACTAAGGTAGGTTCTTTCAAAGGTCTCGTCAAAGTCATCTTTTTTCATCATGTTTTTGTTTAAGAGAGTGGTTATTATTCTGTCTACGATCAAAGGTTTGAACATCTCGGATATATCCAAAGCCAGGGAAAATCTGCTTTGCATAGGTTCATGAAGGTAACTTACCGAGGGATCGAGCTGTGTTTGATATATGCGGTTTATGACTTCGGTGTAAAGCAAGGAATTACCAAAGGATATGAGAGCGTTCAACTGTCCTTCGGGCGGACGCTTTTTCCTACCTTCGAAATCGGAATTGGTGACTGTCGAGAGTGCATCGTAGTACGTTCTTCGAGCGTTACCTTCAATTCCCAAAAGTTGGGTAACATCTTCTGCATGAAGGCTCTCGTCTCTAAAGAACTTCAGTGATTCTAAATGATCAGACACGTTACAATTTGATGCGTAGGGCGAGATGACTCTCATCATATTATGAATGCTGGAATGAACAATCTGTCCAGCTATATATAACCTCTTCCGCTTATCAACAGCGTTTTCAACCTGCGCGATTCTCAATCTGCCAGATATATTTTTATCTCTAGGATAGAAGCTTCCAACATAGTTGGTTTCGTGTCCAAAAACATGAATGGTTACCCCCTGTGAGGAAAGAAACTCTAAAGTTTTGGAGTTGAAATCCACACTTCCAAAAAGTTGAAGTGATTCGATCTTCTCGATTGGGACGAACCTTTTTTCGCCGTTTTTATTGATAACGCACACGGTGTTCCCTTCACGCTTAAGCCTTCCAGAACTGAACAAATAATAGGTTTCTTTCAAGTTCTCCCCTCCCTGGCCTTCACTTAACTAAAGCAATAGTAAAAATACGCACAGCCGTTGCACATTCTCTTTCTTTTGGGCTCGGGTGGAATAGGCAGTGCGACGGTCTTCTCTATGTCGCTTATTGCTTTCTTCAATTTGCGAATGGTCTCGTCGGTAAGTTTTATCTCGAACTCCTTGCGAATTCTTGGATAGTAAAGGTATGCTCGAAATCCGCGTATCCCCCTTTCGTTCAAATAGTAAAGATAGTACGCTACTTGAAGTGCGTCTGCCTCTCGAAACTGTTTGCCCCTTTTCACCTCTATGATCTTCCTGTCTCGCTTTATAACGTCTACCGCGATTTCATCGTAGATAATGTCTTTCGTCTCCTTGTTGAAAAGCTCTTCGTGAAGCGTCTTTCCAAGATTGACCAATGGGCTGGTATGTTCAAAAGACAATCCATTGCTAAACAGCCATAGGCGAGTAGGACAAGTAAGCTGATAGTTAACTTTCAACCCACCTATCCTCATTTTCGAAATCACGCCATCACCTCCGGATCCAAGACGTTACAAGCGAGTTATAAGAGCTTATCCGTTGATGACTTTGATATACCGATCGTTTCCTTCTCGTACGGAATACCTTTCATTTTGAATATCACCACAGAATCTTTTTTAGGATCTATGAGCTTTCGGAGTCTTGTTTTTAGTTCTTCGAGCTTTGACGGGGTGATGTCTCCTTCAAAAGCGGAATTTTGAATCCAATCGAGGTATCGTCGCACGAGCTTCAATACCTTCGCTACTCTCTTTTGTTCCACGTCGTAAACGAGTATCACCCTCAAAGTATCACTTCCTCGTCTTCAACTGCGCCGAGACCCTTTTCACTGTCGTATTTCGCTTTCACAATGTTTGTTTTGAGCTCTGGATGCTCGTAAACTTTCCCTTCCACGAGATAATGTATGGGTACTCGCACGAGCTTCTTCAAAACCGCAAGTTTGTCTTCTTCGGGTAACTCCCCGATAAGCGCTTCAGGAACAGCCTCAACGAATAATCTATCGTGGATTTCTTTCAGTATGGCAGCACGGGAAACGCCTATCTCTAAAACGCCTTTCGTCTCTTGTAAGACCCTTCGATAGATCTCCACCCCATCCTGAAAGCGCTCAATTATAAGGCCTTTGAGGTTCCTGTAACCTTCCTCGACGATCTGGCGCTCTTGCACGTCGCTCAACCGATGTTTTTTCATCCCTGAAAGCAAAGACCGGGCAGCTTCCACATATTCCACACCGTAAGGTGCTGAACGATCTACCTCACACACATAAACGTCTGAGATACCTTGCCTACCGTAGCGATTGACCCTGCCCATTCGCTGAATGAGCGCGTCTATGGGCGCGATCTCCGTGAAGAGGACGTCGTAGTCAATATCCAAGCTTACCTCCGCCACCTGAGTTGTCACGGTAATGCCTTTGGGTATCTCCAAGATCTTTTCAATATTGCGTTTTGCGTCTTCTTTGGTGAAGCGGCCATGGTGCATATAGACAGGAAAGCCCGATTCTTTCAGCATTTCGTACAACGTAACCGCACGGGAAACGGTGTTGACAACAACAAGAACTTTCAAACCTTTCCGAACATGGTTTAGAATCTCTTTTTGTACATCAAAGATGATATCTGGCAGATAGGTTATTCGGTGGCGTTCTCTGTGAGATAGGTTACAGTCCACCATACAGTCTCCACCTATTAAATCGCGCACCACTTCAGGTACAGTAGCCGAAATGAAGAGTACAGGTGGGGCTGCTTCACCCAAAAGCCTGATGTGCTCTTTCAACACTCCCAACAATCGAGGTTCATAAGCGTGAATCTCATCAAAGACGACCGCGGAGTTCAAAAAATTGAAGAGAGAAACCTCCCAATGCCCGTAGCGCACGGCACTTAAAAGAAGCTGATCGGCTGTGAGCAATGAAACGGAGCTATTCAACGTCTTCACCCACAACTTACGGTCTTCCAAACCCTTTTCGAGCAAACTCTGTAGTGTGTGTCCATGAACCGCGCTGACAGAACCAAAGTATCGCTCCATTCGTGGAACGAGTCCCTCTATCGTTGAGGTATTGGGAAGGACGTACAGTAACCTTGGACGTCTTTGCTTGGCCGCCCAAAGGAGAGCAGCTTCGGTTTTTCCCGTGCCCGTTGGAGCTTGAGCAACGATCCATTTTGAATCGATACCGTGGAGCTTCTGCTGTATGGGCGTGGGCTTTGGAAATGGTAAATGGAAAACTGGAGGGGTCATATCCAACTCATGCTTTCCAGAAGCTGCCCAATCGCTTATATGCAATGTTCCTTTGACATAAACTACCTCCAAAGACTTCTTGGGAATTTCATCAAACTCCACAGAAATCAGCTTTCTGAGCGATCGATTTAGTACGCTTCCTGAACTATGCGAAATGGATGGAGGGCACGTGATCCATGGATATCTCATGTGGAGCATTTCACAAAGATGTTGCACGGCGGGCTCTATGTATGCAGGTTGAGCTTTTCGTTTTCGAGTTGAGGAATCAACCAGTTCGGCTTTGCTGTGATGAAAGGAGATGGCGAAAGCGGGCACAAGGCCCGCTTCACCGTAATCGATAAGAGGTGGCAAGGACGCGTAAGCGTGCGAAAAAGACCTGGAGGATCGTTCTTGAAACTCTCGAGTGGCCTTTCCGAAATCGTGAAACGCACAAGCAAGGATCACCTCTTTCACAATCTCATCTTTGCCTTTTCCCACAATCTTCGCGATGAACTCGAGCAACCATTGGGTGTGAGAAATAATCGTTTCAGCGATATTTAAAACATCCATTGTGTGTTCTCCCAAAGTGGTTCCATCGGCTTTGGCGGGGATATCACAGCAGTTCAAAGGCATCCCCTCCATATACCCATAGCTTTTTTGGAGCTTGAAATTCAAACCGTCCGAAGAGACACGTGAAAGGTTTTGTGTGTTCTGTTCCAACTCTGCCCCCCATCTTATTGAAAACGTTTCGAGTAGGAAGGGTATCAACAAAAATCTCGCAATGCTTTTGGAGCGGCTTCAGTAAACTTCTCAGGTCTCCCTTCAATACCGTGGATTCGACAACTTCAACAGGCATTTCGTATAAGTTTACCGTTTCAGCTTTGAGAAATGTGACCAGATCGTTTGAGTTACCCAACGTTAAAGGATAGCGAGGCATGTTCAAGGCTGTTTCCAATCTCTCAAGAAGCTCATCTGTGTCTACCAAATACAATGTGTATCTCACGTCGAACAAGAACTCTCGAAGCACAACGGCTCTTTGAATCTGTCCTGACTTCAGCTTTAATATCTTCCACAGATCTCTCCCAAATCCACCAATGCGCTTTAACACCATCCCCACTTTGATGTTTTCAAGAAGTTCCCAAACTTCGCGGAGCTCAAGACCCATAGCCGCTCCCAGCATACCAACTACGGTAGTTTTTGGAGGAAAGAGATACGTACGCTGAAGAAGGTGTCCATCCCAATGTCTGAAGGACGCGGTTTGGGCACAGAACTCAACCCTGAGCGCCTTCATCTTTTGACACCTCGTATACCTCATCCACCAGGTGCTTCGCGGTATCGAACGCGTCTTTCATGGGCAAAACAACCACACCATCGTGATTTTCAAGTGCTTTCATGAGATCTTCACAAGGTTGAAAATGGGTTTTCCCCACTATAACGGCACGCGTGTGCTGCGAATGGTTATCCAGTGCCTCAAGAATTGGATCCGGCAGTATCGAACCCTTTTTAAGAACAAAGTTGTTGAGCAAAAACGGCAGTTTGACCCCTTGAAAGACGAAGACCGCGAATCTTGGAGAGAAATCCTGGAGAAAGCGCGTCATTTTCCCGCCGAACCAAGGCGTGTAGAATGTGTCTATGAGTGCTTTTACACGTTCTGCTTTTCCTCTTCCCGTTAGTGGTGGTTTTTCATCTTCAAACACACCGACTCTGTCCAGTTCGATCAAAACGCCGCCTTTCATTATAGCGGAATAGACCTCGGTTTCCACCATGCTTCCACCCTGCGACGAAGCTTCGCTTGCCCTGTACTCCCTCGTCAGCAAATCTCTATCTCCCTTGTATGGATTGAGCGAAATCATCGGGCTGGTTCGAACGGGTGCGACTCTCTTTAAATTTTTGGACGCATCGAGAAAACCAAACAGATCGTCATCGATGTAATCGCGAGGGTTGCACAGCGTTGTCTCCACTTTGCCTGCAACGATTTCAGACAAATTCCAACCCATGTGTGCCAGAAGCTCTCTTCTTCCTCGATTCTGACACTGAGAAGATATGTAAGTGTACCAGTTGCCATCGTAGCCAAGAACCTTTTTGGTAGTTTGGACGTTGCCTTCTGTGAAACCCGCGTTCGGACTTCCCACGTTCACCAAGGAGAGATGATAATAGCAAAGCGTGTTAACCCTGGAAAGCTCACTCATCTTGACTTTCCCCCTTTCTTCCAGACTTTAGATATCTGTACATACCAACAGCAAAGATGTTTGTAAGACTGCGTACTATCTCCCAATCGTCCGGAGTGAGCAATTTCAAATATGCTTCTGGAAGGTAAAGCTCCGATCCAGCCGCAACGGCATCCAGTGAAACGCTTTCAAGAACTTTGGTGTAGTCCACAAGAGTTTTGGCGTTTCGTATTTGGTAAAACGTGGAAAGCTTCGATTCTTCCTTGAAAACAAATCTTCCAATGGAATGACCAACGTTCTTGCACATCTCCACAATCTTTTCATCCACACCTTTCACCTCCATCTCATACTCGCCCACCATATCGGGGAGAAACGGAATACTCCTATCAATAGAAAGCAAAGCTTCCTCAGCTGACCAGATTACGTGTTCCATACGCACCATGTCAGTCGCTATCTTTTTTCTGTAAGTGTAAGGATCGCTCAGCCGGGATTCATAGAGGGAATCAAAGCAAAGAGATAGATTAAGACCTTTGTCTATCAAAGACTCGAAGAACCTTACAAGAGGTCTGAGCCTGTAGATCTCCATCCTCGTTTCCACGCCCCAAGCTTTTCCCTGCCTGGTATGCGAGACGGCCCCCGCCACAAAATCTTCGCCTTCGAAAAGCACGCTGTTTTTCCTTAGTTGCCATAGAAATAGCAGCAAGGCTTCTTCTGGATATACGGGAGCTTTTCTCATGTTCAGTTTGAGATTACTTCTTCTCTCTTGAGCGCCGATCGTCCTTTTCGATGTGTCAATGAAGATGAACGCTTCTTTCAAATGCCATGGGAATGCATACAGATGTACTATTCTTAAGTTGTTGTTGTGAAATGGGGCAAAGAAGAAAGCGCCAAGAGGTGCTGCGAAGAGTTGGAGTGCACACTCTACACATAACCTCTCACTTTTGTTTTTTCCAAAGCTGTAAAAGGTCCTGAAGTTCGGAGCGCTCACCATTAACGGATTGAAGGCTTTGGAAAGTTCCACCACTGCTCCCTCTTTTCCACAAAGCGTGCAAAGTGCGCTCTTGCCTTTCTTGTTGAAACTGTTGAGTAAATTGTTGTATTGTTTGTTATATTGCGAAAGAAATGGTGAGGTATTAAAATGAGGCTTTTTCTCTTCCGTCATCTCCTCCAAAAGCCAGTCAGCCAGCTCTCGAGCGGAGGCGTCCACGACAAGTTCTCCATTAACCACCTTTGCACTGAACTGTCCTGTGATCTCAGCCAAAGACTTTACAGCGTAACATCCCAAAACCTGCCAAGGTGTGACAGGTTTCAACCTTAAGACCTGCAAGGTCATCACCTCCGAGTATGCATGCACACTTTTTCAGATGTTTGAAAACTCAAGAAGGCGGGAGAGATCATGAATTACTTATAAAAAGCAGCCTACGCGTTCTACCATGCCAAATCCCAGAGAGTTTTTCACGCCCAAGCCTACTTCGTAAACGAAGCGAAGAAACTCTGGTGGGCCGAATAGTTTCACAGGTACCTTAAACCCCACGATCTTTTCGTTTTTTATGTATCTCGATGTGATACATCGTTCCTTTTTCTTTTCCACATATGTCCTGTCCAATTCAACCGAGATCTTCCTGCTTAGATCCTTCCCAGTATAGGCGGCGTACTTGTTAATAAGATTCTGCTTTAGATAGTCTTCGACATCTTCATCCCAAGGGCGGATGTAAGCCGGTGGCAGATAACTGCCATCTTCGTTTATGTTCACACGTGTTAGCACCACGGGACTGACGCACTTCAAAGAAGCCACACCGTCTTCAAACATGGGAGTAGCGAAAGCGGTTGCTCTTTCTAAAGCGAAAACATTTCTTCCCAATCTTAGAGTGATGTTCTGGCTGCGTGTCAACGCTTCAGCGAGTGCCATTGCGATCTCGTCGACAGGCGTTGAGATGTAAAACCACACTCGATCCGATGTGAACGTAACTTTACGATGTTCAAGATCTACCCTGTATCCACCAGGGCGGGCGAAAAGTTGGGAAAAGTTGAACAATTTGAAGCGGCGTTTATCACCGTAACCTTTGCTGTGCAACCACGCGGCAAACTCGCGATCGGCATTGTAGAAAAGTCTGTAAATCGCTGATGAAAGCTGGTGGTGGTAATCAACGGGAACCGTTTTGAACCTCGCTTCACCAAGGACAAGCTTAACTCTCAATGGCTGTTCCTCCTTTTTCATCAAAATGATATCATTACTGTTAGGATGTCTCAAAAAATCAGTAACGACCAACCATATCATCGAGCTTTCTGAAAGGGCGATCGTTCAGGATATTAAACATGACATGGAGGAAATGGTGCATCCCCCACGCTCACACAGCTTGCACTCGCTTTCTTCCTCGTTCGCATCCACAAAACGATCCACGCGAGATGCTCACTCGGCGCTCGTGAAGGCTGCGTGATCG
>QNAP01000069.1 GCA_003641795.1 Thermotogae bacterium
GGCCTCGAACATGGTGGCGATATCGAAAAGTAAGAAAAAGCGGGGCCAAATGCCCCGCTTTTTATGAGAGATATGACAGTTTCTCAGCGTAAAATCGGGCGCTTGGACTTCTCTCTCGCAAACTTGCACACACCTGCGGGGCACTCTCTCCCCAGATGAGCTTCCATCTCATCGTTGAAGTTTTGAAGGAGCGATCTCATGGGCACGGGTACCGATTGGCCCAAACCACAGAGAGATGCCTGCTGCATCACATCAGCTAAGGTCCAAAGATGCTCGACCTCTTCTCTCTTCGCCAGCCCCCTACTGAGTCTATCGAACGTCTGGAGCGCGACCCTTGTGCCTTCTCTGCAAGGAGAGCATTTCCCACAAGATTCATGAGCGAAAAAGCCGAGCACGTTTTTGGCTATGTCCACTGCGCAGCTTCTATCGTCTACCACCAGGATCACACCAGAACCGATGGAAACACCATACTTTGTGAAAGAATCATAATCAAGGGGGGTATCCAACTTATCCGGACCTATGAACGTCCCTGCGGTCCCGCCGGTCTGGACCATCTTGAGCTTCCTTCCGCCTTCCACGCCTCCGCCAAAGACATAGATCAGTTCTCTCACCGTGGTCCCCATGGGCACTTCCACGAGACCTCGATTGACCACATTACCTACCAACGTGAAGACCTTCGTTCCCGGGGAGCTCTCCGTTCCCATAGAGCGGAACCAATCGGCACCGTTGAGTATGATGGGAGCAACGTTGGCGAAGGTTTCCACGTTGTTGATCACCGTCGGTTTGCTGAAAAGGCCAGATACCGGTGGATATGGAGGTTTCAAGCGAGGCCTACCCGCTTTGCCTTCGATGGATTCCATCAACGCGGTTTCCTCACCGCAGATATAGGCTCCTGCACCGAGTCTTACCGATACGTGGAAGGAAAAGTTGGTTCCCATTATGTTGTCACCCAGTAACCCATATTCGTAAGCGTCTTCGATGGCTTTTCTGATGTTTCTAATCGATTCGTAATACTCCCCTCTTATATAGATGTATCCTTTGTTAGCCCCCACCGCATAAGCCGCTATGGCCATGCCTTCAAGGACGCTGTGCGGATCACCTTCCATGATCAACCTGTCTTTGAAGGTGCCAGGCTCGCCTTCATCGGCGTTGCAGAGAACGTACTTTTGATCGGCGTCCACTTTAAAGGTGAACTCCCACTTCAAACCTGTGGGGAACCCTGCACCACCGCGTCCTTTAAGTCCACTCTTTTTCATTTCTTCAATCACATCCGCCGGATTCATTTCGGTGAGAGCTTTGGCAAGTGCTGCATAACCATCGCGAGCGATGTACTCTTTGATGTTTGCGGGATCTATAACACCTGCATTTCTTAGAACAACCCTCGTTTCCCGGGGTACTTCCACCTTTTCTATAACACCTGCACGTACTTTTTCGGGTGGTACTTCGAGCTTGAACACCCTTCTTCCCTTGAGAAGGTGTTCTTCCACGATCTCCCGCACATCGGAAGAGTTTTTCACCAAGTAGTAAACACCGTCTGGAAGGACCTCCAAAAGCACACCATCCAAGTAAACTCCAAAACTACCGGTTTCCAAAACATCCACAACGTTTGTGAGGTTGTACTCCTCTACAAGATTCACCAGAAGGTTTTTGTACTCCCTCGCTCCTTTCAATACACTATTGGAATCGACGGAGACCAGAACCACGACCGGCTTCACTTTGCCTCACCCCCTCTGAGCTCCTCGATGATCGCCTTCACACGTTCGGGAGTGAGATTGCCGTATGCCATGTCATTGACCATCATCACAGGAGCAACACCACAAAGACCGAGACAACTGGAGTACTCGAGGGTAAACAATCCATCCTCCGTGGTTTGGTTAAAATCTATTCCAAGGGCTTCTTTCAGCGCTTCCACCACCGCTTTTCCGCCGGTAACATGGCAGGGAGTGCTCTCACAGACGCGTATCACGTACTTCCCACGCGGTTTTGTAGAGAACATGGTATAAAAGGTCAGCACTTCGTAGATTCTCGATACCGGTATATCCATGAGTTCAGCGAGCGTTTCTGCAGCCTCTGGTGGTATAAAGTTTCCAAAATGGTCTTGCACTTTGTGAAGTACGTTGATCAGCATGTCTTCCTCTTCTCCCAGACTTTCAGACTTGACCCTCTCGTATATCTCCTTCACAGCCTTTTCAATCTGCGTTACGTTCATGCTCTTCCCCCCTACGGTGAGACTTTACTTATGGCATCGAATCTGCACACTTCCATGCAGCTGCCACAGCGGGTGCAAATTTCGGGATCGATCTCGTGGGGTTTTCTAACCTCACCAGTGATGGCATTCACTGGGCAGACCCTCGCACACGCAGTACAACCGACACATCTTTCGGGGTCGATGACGTACCTGATCAATGCTTTACAACGCTTCGCTGGACAACGCTTTTCCTCCACATGGGCGACGTATTCATCCCAGAAGTATTTCATAGTGGAGAGTACGGGATTGGGAGCAGTTTGACCCAACCCACAAAGAGATGCTTCGGAGATGAACTGGGCAAGTTCCTTCAGCTTCTCCAAATCCTCCCGCGTACCCTCACCAGAGGTGATCTTCTCCAAAATGTCGTACATCACCTTCGTACCTTCGCGGCAAGGCGTACACTTACCACAAGACTCGTCCACCGTGAATCCCAGGAAAAATTTGGCCACATCCACCATGCAGTCGTCCTCGTCCATAACAACCATACCACCGGACCCCATAATGGTGCCGAGTTCCTTGAGAGACTCATAGTCGACCGTCACATCGAGATAGTCCGCAGGTATACAACCACCGCTGGGACCACCTGTTTGAACGGCTTTGAAACGCTTGCCGCCAGGTATTCCACCACCTATTTCGTAGATCAGCTCCCGTAGGGTGATCCCCATGGGTACTTCTACCAATCCAGTATTTCTCACCTTTCCAGCCAGCGCGAAGACTTTGGTCCCCTTGCTGGTCTCGGTGCCGATACTTGCAAACCACTCCGAACCTTTGAGTATGATGGGCGGTACGTTGGCTAAGGTTTCCACGTTATTGATCACCGTGGGCTTGCCCCAAAGGCCTGACTCCACAGGATAGGGTGGCTTTACTCGAGGTTGCCCACGTTCACCTTCTATGGAAGCCATTAAGGCGGTTTCTTCTCCACAAACGAAGGCGCCAGCTCCTATTCTTATCTCAATGTCAAAGGAGAAGTCGGTGCCCAAAACTCGTTCTCCAAGGAATCCATACTCTCTCGCTTGCTCGATAGCTATGTTGAGCCTTTCGATGGCCAACGGGTACTCCGCTCTGACGTATATGAACCCCTTCGAAGCACCTATAGCGTAGGCTCCTATCGCCATACCTTCAAGGACGCTGTGAGGATCCCCTTCAAGGATGGAGCGATCCATGAAGGCTCCAGGGTCACCCTCGTCGGCATTGCATATGATGAACTTCTGATCGGCTTCGTTTCTTCGACAGATATCCCACTTCAAACCTGTAGGGAAACCCGCGCCTCCGCGTCCTCTGAGTCCACTGGCTTTGATTTCAGATATCACCTGTTCCGGCGTCATCTCCTTGAGAGCTTTCATCAATGCAAAGTAGCCGTCCCTGCCAATATATTCTTCGATATCTGTGGGATCGATCACTCCGAGATTCCGAGTAGCGATCTTCACCTGTCTTTTGAAGAAAGGCAACTCTTCCTGCGCTTTGGCCTTAACTTCACCTGCCGGACCTTTGTAAAGGTACTTCTCCACCGGCCGTCCCTTGAGTAAGTGCTCCACCACGACTTCCTCAGCAGCCTGAGGCGTGAGCTTTTGGTAGAAAATACCCTCCGGGTATATGACTGCGAGGGGGCCAAGATTGCATGCCCCCATACATCCCGTTTCTACAACTCGGACAACGGAGTCAAGGGCAAATTCCTTGAGCTTTTCTTCAAAGACCTGTTTCACAGACTTCTCCCCTGCTGATATGCACGCTCCCCCCGCGCATATCAGCACGGTGTTCGCAACCACAGCCACTGGCATCACCCCATTACACCTGACCACGTTTTACAACAAGATCGGAGACGATCTCACCGTTTTTCAAATGTTTTTCCACTATCCTCTTTGCCTGCTCGGGTGTCACATGCCCATACACGATGGGCTCTTCTCCTTGAAGGGCAACCTCAACGGTGGGTTCTACATCACAAAGCCCCATACAACCTGATTGCACAACCGCTACATCCTCAACCCCGAGCTCATTCATGGCGTCCACAATCGCCTTTAAAGTCTCCTTAGCACCCGCGGCTATACCGCAAGTACCCATAGCTACAATCACTTTACCTCTCTTTCCGGCTTCCCTCAGCTTCAACTCTTTCACCGCGTCTTCCTTTATCTTCATAAGGTCCTCCAGAGTCTTGATCTTTGGCATTTGTTAACCCTCCCTGTACTTTTTTATGAGAGACGGCACGTCGTTGGGAGTGAGACGACCGTAGAAGTCTTTTTCCCCTATCAGAACAACAGGTGCCATGCTACACGCACCGAGACATCTGACCGGATGAACCGAGAAGAGTCCATCCTTACTTGGCTCTTCGGGCTCGACTCCAAGCTCCTCCAGAAACCTCTCGAAAATCTTATCGCCTCCTTTGACATAGCAAGCGGTTCCAAGGCAGATCTTGATCTGGTGCTTGCCCTTAGGCTTCCTGGAGAAGAAGTTGTAGAACGTGACTACTCCAAAAACCTTGCTCACAGGCACATCAAGCTTCTCAGCTACGTATTCGAGCACTTCATCAGGGAGGTAACCGAAGATCTCTTGAGCTCTGTGAAGCACGTTGATGAGGATACCAGGTTTTCCCTTCAAGCTGTCGATGTACTCATCGAGCTGTTTGTAGAGATCCGATGCCAAATCCACAGTTGTCTTCAAATCAACACCCCCTTTTGTAGAAGGACGTTACATGTGATGATTTTCACGTGGATTATAACACAGATTCCGCCGAGAAAAAGAAAACGGCGTTCATAAAAACAGAAAGCTGTCGTACGGGTCATATAGATGTAACGCCGACTGGATAAACTCTTATTGAAAACGATTCTCAACAAAGTGAAGGTGGGCTGTGCATGCGTCTGAATGAGGTCTCTGATGGAGCGGTGGTTCAAGTCGTTGATCTCGATGCACCCGACACGCTTAGAGAAAGACTCTTAGGACTCGGTTTTGTTCCAGGACAAACGGTAGTCGTTGGAGAAACCGCCCCCTTGGGTGATCCCAGAGTTTACATTGTCGGAAGGAAAGTGGTGACGTTGAGGGAGGCGGAAGCACGAAGAGTGGAAATCAAGCCTGCAGATTTCATACCCCTTGCAATGGCCAATCCCGGAAGGTACGTTGTGGTAGCGTTGTCTGGAGGTCATCGCTTCAGGCAAAGGATGGCAAATCTCGGTTTGCAGGAAGGCATCACGATAGAGGTGTCCTACAATCGTGGAGCGATCTCGCTTCTCGTTGAAAGCGGCGGCAGAGTGGTAATTGGGCGTGGTCAAGCTAAGAGGATCTTGGTTAAGGCGATTGGAGGAGCACCCCGATGACGATTAAAGTAGCGCTGATGGGCAATCCAAACGTTGGAAAAACAAGCCTTTTCAACGCATTAACAGGAGCTCGTCAACACGTTGCCAACTGGCCCGGCGTCACCGTGGAAAAAAGGGAAGGAACTGTGCTCCATAAGGGATTTCGCATCCACGTGGTGGATCTGCCAGGCATCTACACCTTCGGTTCGAAAAGCATAGACGAACAGATAGCCCGTGACTACATTCTTTTTGAGGCCCCAGATGTGGTGGTCGTGGTAGCGGACGCCGTTAATCCGGAGCAAGGACTGTACCTTTTGATGCAAGTCTTAGAACTCAGAGCCGACGTGATTCTGGTGATGAACGCTGTAGACGAGCTCGAAAAAAGTGGGGCCCAACTGGACCGTTATGAACTCGAGAAACATTTAGGCGTTCACGTGATTCCTACGGTAGCCACAAAACGTCAGGGAGTGAGCGAACTTCTGAACACCATCGTTCACGTTTTCAAATCCAAACCCGTGCATCTGCCGGTGAAATTCCGATACGACGAAGAGGTGGAAAAACGTATCAACGAACTCGAAGAAGAGAGCTCTTCAAAGTGTGAAAATCTCAACGTTCCGACTCGCTGGCTCGCAATACGGTTGATCGAGGGAGACGACGTAGTGAAGTGGTTCTGTGATATCCCCTTCCAACTGAACGAAGAGGAGAAGAAGAGACTTGGTCTTCTCATAGCCAAGTCGCGTTATGATCACATCAACATGATAATCCGGGAAGCTTACAGCGGCGGCCTCTCTTCCAAAAGACTGCCCTTAGATGAAGCCATAGACCACGTGTTGACACACAAATATCTTGGTATACCCATCTTCTTTGCCATCATGTATTTGATATTTAGTTTCACCTTCGAAGTGGCTCAACCCCTTGCAGATGGTATCGATGCATCGATAGCCTATCTCGCCGAACTCGTTAAAGCATCTCTTGGCGAAAATTGGTTTTCGAGCCTCCTGGCGGATGGGATCATCTCAGGTGTTGGAGCGGTTCTCGTCTTCACACCCAACATCTTCGTGATGTTTTTAGGTCTTGGAGTGCTGGAAGAAACTGGATACCTTCCACGTGCAGCTTTTGTGATCGATCGAGTCATGTACGCCTTGAAGCTCAGCGGAAGATCGTTCATGTCGTTGATCCTGGGCTTTGGATGTAACGTTCCATCAATCCTCTCCACCAGAGCTATCTCCGATCCGAGGGAACGCTTGGTAACGATACTCGTCTCGCCGTTTGTTACTTGCAGCGCGAGACTTCCTGTCTACATACTCCTCGCCGGCCTGTTCTTTCCAAAACATGCGGGAAGCATGCTTTTTTTGATGTACTCAGCCAGCATAATACTTGCGGCATTGAGTTCGGTACTGCTGAACAAAGTTCTTTTTAAGGGAGAACCTGTTCCACTCATCATGGAGCTCCCGCGCTATAGGAAGCCCACCGTGTTGGGTTTGTTGAACTACTCTTGGAGCAAAGGGCGCCACTTTCTCCAAAAGGCAGGGACCATCATCTTGGCTGCCTCAGTAGCAATATGGTTTTTGGGCAGCTTCCCACCTGGCGACATAGAAAACACCTTCGCCGCACGTCTTGGCAAGTTCCTCGAACCCATTTTCAAGCCGTTGGGTTACGACTGGCGTACCACCACCGCTCTCATCTTCGGCATGGCAGCTAAGGAAATCATGGTATCGACCTTCTCCACATTTTATTCCACTGAAGGTGTGGAGTTCACAGAGGCTATGCGCAACGCCATGGATCCCGCGACTGCTCTTTCTCTGATGTTCTTCGTTCTCACCTATATCCCTTGTTTTGCCACCATCGCCGCGATTCGCAGCGAAACGCAAAGTAGCAAGTGGACAGCAGTTTCCATATTGTATGGTCTGGTCATTGCCTACGGTCTCGCATATTTAGTGAAGGTGGTGATCGGAGGATGGGTTGGAACTTGACGAATCTGATGCTCTCTTCTCTGTGGTTTTTAGCGGGGGTTCTCAAAATAGCAGGGATTGGAACAACTTCGGATATTCCGTTTGGAATTGTCTTCGTGGTCATCGGCGCCATATTCTTCTGGGGCGTATTGGAAGACCCAACAGACCATCCAAAACGTTTGGCACACACCTATGTTGGTGGTGTGATCTCCATCTGGCTGGCGATCCTTTCAGTTGCTCACACTCTCCTCAAAGACTCGTCATACACGAACGTTTACTTCGAACTCGGCGTACCGATTCTTGCCGTTTTGAGCTACTTTGCAGGTCTTCGAGCGCGAAAGGAGATCGAGGCTGGTCGATGACTGAGAAGGTTTTCAAGGAACTGGAAGATTATGTGAGAAACCACAGAATCACGAATTTCAAAGAGCTTCAGGAAAGGTTCGGCTTGAGTGAAGCGCAGCTTCGTACTTACCTCACGCTCTTAGGCCTCGGCCTCGAAACCTCTAACAATACCGCATGTGACCACTGGTGTCGTTCCTGCAAATTCAAACGCTTCTGTGGATAAAGTGCGCAATGCTTGCACTTCTCGTTTGTTCAAGATTCGCTTGAGACCGCCTGCCGGTGTTCTACGCTCCGCTTATTGGACCTGCATCGCATGTGGACAAACAGTGCCGAATGTGTTAAAATACCCCCGGGAGGTATTAATGAGAACTGTTGGGAACGGTGAGGAGGTGATGGAATTGCAACACGTAAAGATAAAGATCTACACGACCCCGACCTGCCCATATTGCAGGAAAGCAAAACAGTACTTCAAATCTCTCGGTCTGAGGTTCCAGGAAGCGGACGTTTCAAGAAACCCAAAGGAATTGGAGGTTATGTATCGTAAA
>QNAP01000070.1 GCA_003641795.1 Thermotogae bacterium
AGAGAAAGATTCCCTTTTTCCTTTTGCTGAGCAATGACTCAGCAATCTTGATGAAGGCATCTTCACATCCTGGAAACTTTTCTTCTATGCTACTTCTTTTTCTCCTCGGCACTTATGACATCTTCCATTATGAGTTTACATAATTTTTCCGAATACTCCCCCTGAAAAGGCGTTTGAAGGTGATGGAAATTTTGCAAGAAGAGAGAAGTCGCTCTTCTTGAGAACCGTGATATAATAAAAACCAAGGGTAGTCCTTATCTTACAAAGAGGGGGTCGAGCACTGTGAAAGGAAAAGTTCTGTTAGTGGCTCTGTTGATCACTCTTGCAAGCGTTGCCGGGGCGGCCACCATCAAGGTAGCGGCGGTGGTTCCCTACACCGGAGGAATAGCCTCCTTTGGGCAGATGGCGTGGCAGGGCGTTGAGATTGCGCACGAGATGAAGTCCAGTGTGTTAGGTTACGACGTCGAACTCGTACTCATCGATAACCGCAGTGACAAGGTAGAAGCAGCCAACGCTGTGGCACGTGCCATTGATTACGAGAAAGTCGTGGGTATCATAGGCGAGATCGCGAGCTCTCATAGTCTGGCTGGTGGAGCTATTGCAGAGAAAAAGGGAGTACCCATGATCAGCCCTACTTCCACCAATCCTTTGGTTACCCAAGGTAAGAAGTTTGTGAACCGTGCCTGTTTCATCGACCCATATCAAGGTGCTGCTATGGCCGAATTCGCTTTCAAAGAGCTTGGTGTCAGGAGCGTCGCCGTTTTCACCGATATCGAGCAGGACTATTCAGTGGGTCTCAGCGCTTTCTTCCGCGCGTCGTTCAAGAAGCTTGGGGGTTCCGCTTTCAACGAGTTCTACAGAACCGGCGATCAGGATTTCACTGCGCAGCTCACCGACGTGCTCAACAAAAATCCCGATGCTATTTACATCACAGGATACTATCCTGAAATTGCGCTGATCTGTCGACAGGCCCGCGATTTGGGGTACGAAGGCCTCTTCCTCACTGGTGATGGATCCGACGCTCCAGAACTCATCGAAATTGGAGGAGAAGCCGTCGAAGGTCTCTACTTCACAACTCATTACCATCCAGATGGGACTACCACAAAAATCGGTCAGGAATTTTTAAAGCGATTCAGGGAGAAGTATGGAAAAGATCCATCGGCATTTGCTGCTCTTGGATTCGATGCTTACATGATCCTTCTTGACGCCATAGAGAGAGCTGGAAAACCGGATCCGAAAAAGATCGCGGAAGAAATCAGGAAGACGAAGGATTTCGAGGGTGCATCTGGAATTATCACCATCGGCCCTGACGGTAATGCTATGAAACCGGTGGTGATCGACACAGTCAAGGAAGGAGCATTCCACTACGTTACCAGCATCATTCCAGAAACATTGTGATCTAACTGCTAAAACGAAAAAGCGGGGCCTTGTGCCCCGCTTTTTTCACCTAAGAAGCCTCCGTTGATTGTCTCATTCGTTGTCGATCTTCACACCCTTCAACCTTACCAGTTCTAAGAATTCTTCTTCACTGAGAGTTGGAACTCCCAATCGACGCGCCTTCTCGAGTTTGGAACCGGGATTTTCGCCTACCACCACATAATCCGTCTTTCTCGAAACCGAAGAGGCCACTCTACCACCGTGTTTGGTTATGAACTCTTCAATCTCTCTACGGGTAAAATGATTGAGAGTACCAGTGACCACGAACGTCAGATCGGATAGTTCATCACTCTTTTGAACTTCCTCGGACATTCGCACACCTGCTTTCTTCAACTTCTCTATGATGTGTTTTGTCTCTTTGTTTTGAAAGTACTCGTGGATGCTTTGAGCGACCTCTGGCCCTATGCCTTCGATCCTCATCAGTTCCTCTATGCTCGCTTGAGAAAGACGATCGATAGAACCGAAATGCTCTGCAAGAACTTGCGCAGTTTTTGCACCAACAAGTGGAATCCCCAACCCATAGAGCAGATTCCCTAAAGGTCTGCTCTTTGACGCTTCTATCTCTCTGAGCAGATTCGCTATCATCTTTGGACCTATTCCAGGTCCAAGTTTGGCAAGGTCCGTAGGAGTTAGATAGTAAAGATCTGCCACGTCTTTCACCAAACCGGAATCTACGAGACGATCTATCAACTTTTCTCCTAATCCCATGATGTTCATACCCGCTCTGGAAGCGAAGATTTCCAGATTGCCTTTCAGTTTTGCTGAGCAATGAGGGTTAAGGCATTTGATAGCGACCTCTTTTGGATTCAGTTTTCCAACAGATCCTCCACAAACCGGGCATTTTTTGGGTATCTCGATCTCCTTTTCATCACCGTCTCTGCTCTCCACTATGGGCTTGACAATCTGAGGAATTATGTCACCGGCTTTCTCCACGAAAACCTCGTCTCCAATACGGATATCTTTCTGTTTGATGTAGTCAAAATTGTGTAAAGATGCACGCTTCACTGTCGTTCCGGCTAATTGGACAGGCTCGAGCTCTGCAACAGGAGTGAGCACACCAGTTCGTCCTACCTGGACGGTTACGTTGAGGAGCTTTGTTCGCGCTTGCTCTGCGGGGAATTTGAAGGCCATAGCCCAGCGCGGAGCCTTGGCTGTGGTACCAAGAACATCTCTATATGTCAACTCGTTCACTTTCACCACTACACCGTCGATGTTGTACTCTAGTTCATGCCGGCGTTCCAACCATTCATGCCAGTACTTCACGATGCCTTCCACATCCTGCGCCAATTTGCTGTGAGGGTTGACTTTAAAACGAAGTTTGCGAAGGAAGTCGAAGATATCCTCCTGCGTTTTCAAACCGTACCGTGGTGCGTTGTACACATGATAGATGAAGGAATCCAGCTTCCTCAACGCCACTTGGGAGGTGTCGAGCTGATGGAGTGTTCCAGCTGTGGCGTTTCTCGGGTTTGCAAAAAGTGGCAGCCCGGCTTCCATACGCTCCCTGTTGATGCGCTCGAACTCGTATCTAGACATGAAGATTTCTCCGCGCACTTCCACGTCCAGCGGTTCTGGAAGTATTAAGGGAACAGAGCGTACAGTTTTTATATTCTCTGTCACGTCTTCTCCCGTTCTCCCGTCGCCCCGGGTAGCCCCGCGAATCAAGCGACCTTGGCGATATCTCAACGCTATAGCGACTCCATCGATCTTCAGTTCACACATGTAACTGACGTTTGTTCCAACTTCACGCTTGATGCGCTCATCAAAAGCCTTGACTTCTTCTTCTGAATAGGTGTTGTCCAGGCTGAGCATAACTTCGGAGTGTTCGACTTTTCTGAACCCTTCAAGAACCTTTCCTCCAACGCGTTGGGTAGGAGAATTTGGTGTCACCACTTCTGGATAACTTCTCTCCAATTCCATAAGCCTCTTCATCAAGCGATCGTATTCCTCGTCGGTGATCACCGGGTCGTTTAGCACGTAATATCTGTAGTTGTGGTACTCTATTTCTTCGCGGAGCCGTTCGATTTCTTCGAGTACCTCTTTCGGTACCATCCTCTCATCTCCGCTTTCTGTATATGAACGGACTCACCATTTCGAACTCGAGATCGCGGTAATTAAAAATCCTTTCCGTGCTTCCCACGAAGAGGTAACCCCCCGTATCCAGTGCTTCGGCAAACTTTTCGTAGATCTTCTTCTTGGTGGGCTCGTCGAAGTAGATGACCACATTTCTGCAAACGATTAGTTTGAATCCTTTCTCATATGGATCCAAGATGAGATCGTGGCGTTTGAACGTTACGCGCGATTTCACAAAAGGCTTGATTTCGTAGGTACCATCTTCAGAATGCGCGAAGTATTTCATTCTCATCGTCTCGTCGAGATTGACCAGGGATCGTTCTTCGTAAACTCCTCGCTTAGCTTTTTCGAGTACCCACGGATCGAGATCGGTAGCCAGCACAGTAGCACCTGAAGGTGCTCGAAGCTCTTCCAGCATGATGGCAATGGTATAGGGTTCTTCTCCTGTAGAGCAACCCGCACTCCAAGCGCGAAATCTTCCGGAATCTTTGATCAAATCACTTATATATCCCGCAAGTTCCTCCCATTTTTCGGGATTGCGAAAGAATTCAGTGACGTTTATGGTCATCTTATCCAGGAATTCGTCTCGAGATTTCGGATCTTCGAGGATCATCTTAAGATATTCTTTGTAGGATTCTACATTGTGCCTTCTCAAGAGCATGTTCACTCTTCTGTGAACACGATGTTGTTTATAGCCGGTCAAATCCAAGTTAAGATGCTTCTTCACCTGCTGAAGAAACCAGCCGAATTCAGGATCGTTGACTTCAAACACGTTCCTCATATCCTCCTATTCAAAAGAGTTTAAATGTAACACTCATCTCTTCGAGTCGCCCACTCTTGATTGAGATCACCAACCTGGATTTTCCGACCTCAATGCCACCTGAAAGGGACCAACCAGAAGAATTCGCCGTTACTGAGAGGTTGAAAGGTGTCACTTTCTCCACCAACCTGAACGAAGGTCCTTGCCCAAACACAAAACCCGCAGAAGCATACCTCGATTTGAAAATCAGCCAGGCGTTTTCAAAACCTTGCAAGGGGATCCCCAAGTCGATCCGATCGCTGGAATATCCCACAAAGCAGTGAAGCGAATCACACAGTCCCAATGTGAATCTCCACAATCTCAAACCTGAAGCGAAGGACATCTCACCGTTTCTAGTGGAGATACGGGTAAACCCGGCGATATCGCCAGCGGAGCGCACCAAAAAAGAGAGACCGCCGGGAAAGTAAGATACACCGAAGGTATCCATCAAATCGATAGTGAGGGACTTACCACCAGCCATGAAGATATTAGGATCCGATAGCTCTGGATTGGGAACCTCCGAGTAAGTCACATCAAGGCGTTCCGATTCGAACCAGATTTCACGAAATATATCGGCTGGGTCTTTCAACTTCCCTACCAAAAAAATGGAACCGTTGTTGCTCACAAGCATCGGTGAAAAGGAAAGTCTTGCATGATACTCCCAGACATCGATGGAAAAATCGAACAACAGGCCGAAGGTTCCTTTTATCGGGTTGTAAACGCTGTAAATCGAGAGTACCCTTCCCGCGACCGTAGAGATCAGCGAAAGCAATATCAAGAAGATGATAACACTTCTGAACATCTTTTCAGCTCTCCCCACAGCTCCAAAGGCACGTATCCTGAGATCTTCGCGATATCTCCCTCGTGAAAGTCACTACCGCAACTGGCAAAGAGTCCAAACTCCCGACTGAGCCGAAGATATTCCCAAATGTCTTGCGGCGAGTGCTTCGGATGGAAGACTTCCACACCTTCGATACCCATGTCGCAGAGCTCCATCATCTGCTTTCCATTTATTCCTATCCTGCCCCTTCCATCCACAAATATTCCAGGGTGCGCGACTACAGCGATGCCACCAGCTCGTCTTATCGTTTCGATAACTTTGTTCACTTCGGGACCCATCGGCGGGATGAAAGCCTTACCGTTGTCGGCCATCAGATCGGGTGTGAACGCTTCTCTCACTGTACTAAGATATCCTTTCGAAACCAGCGCTTTAGCGATATGGGGACGTCCTACCACCTGTCCTGTCACATGGAGTTTGACTTCTTCGAAGGTCAGGTGATACCCCAGCTTACTGAGCAGCGATAGCATTTCCAGAGCGCGCTCAACCCGGGCTTTTCTCACCCGCTCGAGTAGTTGAAGTAATACCTTACTTTCGGGGTCAACCCGGTATCCCAAAATATGCATTTCACCACCATAGAATCTGGTGGTGACTTCCACGCCAGTGGTGGATTTAACACCATATTGCTTCAACAGGCGTATGAATTCGTGAGTCCCTGCCAAAGTGTCGTGGTCCGTCAGAACGACGAAATCGTATCCCAACTGGGAATAAACGAAGGCCAATTGTTCAGGAGTGTAGGCTCCGTCGGAATGGGTTGAGTGTAAATGACAATCCAGCAGCACCGTTCAGGCAATCTTTTCCATGAGTGCTTCCATTTCACTGTCGTCGATCTCAAAGTTTGCAAAGATCTCCTGGACATCGTCCAACTCTTCGATGTTGTTGAGACACTTTAGAAGCTTTTCGGCATCGTTTCCTGTAACACGCACCGTGTTCTTCGGCAGATACGTGAGCGACGATTGAACAGTGTACCCCGCTTTTGAAAGCTCGTCTCGCACAGCGGCCATGTCTTCTGGAGCTGTGATCACCTGGACAGGGTCATCGTTTTCTTTGATATCCTCAGCCCCCGCGTCGATGGCAAGCATCATGAACTCATCCATGTCGGCTATCTGCTCTTTGGAAACGGTGATGAGTCCCTTTCTGTCGAACATCCAACCCACGCTGCCACTTTCAGCCATGTTTCCTCCGTTTTTCGAAAGCACGTGGCGTAACTCCTGTGCGGTTCGATTTTTGTTATCGGTCAGTGCCCTGATGAGAACTGCCACACCACCGGGTGCGTACGCTTCGTACATCACCTCGATGTACTCCACACCCTCGAGCTCTCCTGTACCTCTCTTGATAGCTTTCTCGATGGTATCTTTTGGCATGTTGGCTTCTCTTGCTCTCTCGATGGCACTTCTCAAACGAGGGTTGCTTTCGGGGTCTCCCCCACCTTCACGGGCTGCAACGGTCAACTCCCTAATGAGTTTGGTAAAGATCTGCGAACGCTTCGCATCTTGAGCGGCCTTTCTGTGCTTTATGTTCGCCCACTTGTTGTGACCAGACACGTCATCTACCTCCTTGATAAATATTCTCGTCTTTTTTATTCTCTCGCCCGAAAATTATATCATCGCAGATGGCTTTTTTGAGTCCTTCAAGGGTGAGATCTTCCACGGCCACTTTTTCCACAGTTTCTCGCACGTACCGGAGGAACCGAGAGATCAGAGCGAACTTGCGTCTTCGTGTTCTTCGAGCCAATAACTCTCCCGATTCTTTTAGATACTGGAGATGCTCGTTTATGGCTTCTTCAAGTTCTTCAAAGCCGCACCATTCAACGCAGCTGGTTCCCACGATTCTTCTCTTCCAACCCTCCGTCTTTCCCTGATTTACGGTCTGCTCCACCAGAGTGCGGAGTTTCTTCGATTCCTCCAGATCCGCTTTGTTAACCACATAGATATCCGCGATCTCCATGACTCCCGTTTTGAACAGTTGTATCTCGTCCCCAATGCCTGGAGAAAGGACGAGTATTACGGTATCGGCCACGTTCGCTACGTCCACTTCCGCCTGTCCTATTCCCACCGTTTCCAAAAAGATCTTGGAAAAGCCGAACCCGGAGAGAAGTTTCAACACGCTGGTGATGGCTGGTGCAAGCCCCCCACCGTTTCCCCGGCTTGCCATACTTCGGATGACGACACCTTTGGTGGAGAGCTTTCTCATTCTCACCCTGTCACCGAGAAAAGCTCCATGAGTGAAAGGGCTGCTTGGATCGATAGCCACGACCGCTACTCTTTCGCCCCGATCGACATAGCGCAGAGCCAACTCATCTATTATGGAACTCTTCCCCACGCCTGGACTGCCCGTTATTCCAACGACGTGGTGTTCTTTTTCCTCCACGAAATCCTCGGTAAAGTGATTCGCACCGTTTTCACACAGCGTGATCAGTTGGGCGAGAGCACGCACATCCCCGCACCTGTACCGTTTTAACAACACTTGAACTGTCAGGTTCATCGTCTTGCCCCACAAAGAGAGTGAATGTCTTCTATGATCTTCGAAAGAGGTGTCCCGGGGCCGTAAACCCTCGTGATGCCCATCCGTTCCAACTTTTCCGCATCGTCTTTTGGAATTATTCCTCCTACGAAGACAGGGATATGCAGATCCTTGTCTTTCATCAACGAGAGCAGCTTTTCACAGAGCCTCATATGGGCTCCCGAAAGGATGGAAAGTCCTATCACGTCCGCATCTTCTTGTATCGCGGCCTCCACAATTTGTTGAGGCGTTTGACGAAGGCCCGTGTAGATCACTTCCATTCCCGCATCCCGAAGAGCCCTGGCGACCACTTTAGCACCTCTATCATGCCCATCGAGGCCTGGCTTCGCTATCAAGACTCTTATCCTTTCCTTCAGCATCTTCAACCCCCCTGTCTGTCCCTAATTGGAGTATATCACGGAGCTTTACTTATCATGATAGTAGGGCGTCACGAAAAAAGTGAGCCTCCCACATTCAATGATGGTACCATTGAAATATCTCAAAACAAAAGAGGAAGCACAAACGAATGGCATCACAAGAACTTTCAAAAAGCGATATTGTAAAGATCATTGAGCTGTTGGACAAGCTTTTGCCTTCCAACTTCGTTAACAAAC
>QNAP01000071.1 GCA_003641795.1 Thermotogae bacterium
CGCCTATAGGGATCAGTCGAGTGTCTCCAAGTTTGATGATTTCCTGTTGTTCGATAGCGCGCAACAACTTGCCCTGAACTTCCATTGGCATCTGATCAATCTCGTCGAGAAAAATGGTGCCACCATCCGCTACTTCTAATAGTCCCTTTTTCCCTTCAGAGCTCGCACCTGTGAAAGCTCCTCGAACATAACCAAAGAGTTCAGATTCCAACAGTTCGGCCGGAAGACTAGCGCAATTCAGTGCCACGAAATTCTCATCAGAGCGAGAACTTTCACTATGAATGCTGTGTGCGAATAGCTCTTTTCAATAACCGTCTTCCCTGTGTTTGTCTTGTGGTTACCCAGCTTGATAAGATAAAAAGCATTTCAATGTAATGTTGATCTTCAAATATGTATCGCCATATCCTTTGCGCCTTCTAGTGCTCCAAGAATGGTTTCGGTTAGAGTGGGATGGGGGTGTATGGAATCGAGTAATTGGTGTAGCCTGAGCCGATTTTTGACAGCGACGACTCCTTCCATGATCATCTCCGTTGCCGATGGTGAGACGATAGCAAGCCCAAGGATCACATTTGTCTCTGCATTCACTATCACCTTTGCGAAGCCGTTTCTTTCTTCCATGGTTCTTGCTCTGCCGTTGGCTGAGACCGGAAACTTGGCAACTATGATGTCTTCTCCTTCGAGATCTTTTTCTCTTGCTCCCACTACCGCCACTTCCGGATTCGAGAAGATGATCGAAGGAACTGCCGAGTGGTCTATTGTCTTTTCTTCTCCAGCTATATTGTGGGCGGCTACAATACCCTCTTGCATAGCCGTATGTGCGAGCATGATCTGTCCACGGATGTCTCCCACTGCGTAGATATTGTCGGCGTTCGTTCGCATGTGCTCGTTTGTGACCACACCTCTTTCGATCTTGATACCCAATGCTTTAACATCCTCAGGAATGTTCGGCTTCCTACCTACAGCGAGGAGTATCTTTTCCCCTTCAAACACGAGCTCTTCTTCTTTCTTTTGAGCTGTCAGCCTGTAACCGAAATCCGTGAGTTCGACAGAGACCACTTTAGTGGATTCATTCACTTCAACGCCTCTTTTGGTAAGAGATTTTTTCACTTCCGCGGCGACGTCTTCATCCTCTGACGGGAGTATGTGTTCCAAAAGCTCGATCAGATACACTTTCGTGCCCACAGAACTGAAGTAAGTAGAAAACTCCACGCCTATGACTCCACCGCCTATGATCACGATGCTCTTAGGGAGCTCCTTCATGTTGAAAACATCATCACTGGTCCACACACCACCAACTTTATCAAAAGGGGAAAACATCACGGGTACAGATCCATGGGCTAAAACGAGATTTCGTGCTTGGATACGTTTGTTCAGCTCTTCCACCAGGATCGTGTTGGGATCTTCTATCACTGCAGTCCCGTTGAGGAAGTACACGCCGTTCTTTTTTAGCAGGAACTCAACACCCTTTCTGGAAGTTGTTACGGACTTTCGCATGTGTTTCATGGCTTGAGAAAGATCGTATTCTGCTTCCCCCGTTTTCACTCCAAACTTCCTGGTTTTTTCCTTCAGTTCTGTAAAAAGATGTGCTGTGGTCAAAAGAGCTTTCGTCGGTATGCACCCCACGTTCGTACATGTTCCACCCAGATGAGCTTTTTCTACAAGAGCTACCTTCTTGCCCAATTGTGCCAGCCGTATAGCGCTGACATATCCACCAGGGCCACCGCCTATCACTACTGCGTCGTACATGTAATCGCCTCCTTAGGAATGGTTTCACATGTGATCAACGACCGTTTATTCATTGAAACGATCTTCTCGAGGAGGTGGTGTTCTATTTGAATGAACAAGACTGCAATTATCGACTGTCGACTTTCTCCGACTTCAATTTTGCCACAAGAATGTGAATAACTGCAGTTCATCAATACTAACGCTGTTTCATATCATCCATGAAGATGATCAGACGAAACATTGGAGTTCCTACTATCGTTCGCACTTATTTCTTGCTATAAGTTTGCTATGAAATTGCGGATGCTATTTCTATACAATATAGTAATTATTTAGCGATTATTATGACCGCATAAATTAACTATACACGACACAACAACGTTTATAATAACCAGAGACGAAAAGGACGGTGGTGCATTTGCAACCAGTTCGTTTAGCGCTCGAAAGAATTAGGAAACCGCCTGTTATGAAGCGGCTATTAAAGTTTTTTCTGAATATACCGGTTTTGAGCAAAGGGGCTTGATTTCAAAGCCCCTTTGTTTTTGCCCAATGTAGGAGGTGATGTTTGTGCGGCATGTTCTGGACATGAAGGACTTCAGCAAAGAAGAGGTGGAAAGGCTCGTCGAAAGGGCTTTGCAGCTAAAGAAAATGCGACAAAGACCGAAAGCACTGCGCGGAAAGTTCTTGGCGACGGCCTTCTTCGAACCTTCAACCAGAACGAAGCTGTCTTTTCAAAGGGCAGCCAAGGAGTTAGGAATGAAAGTTATCGATTTCATCACCGAGATTTCTTCGCTGAGAAAGGGCGAAACCGACCTCGACACTCTTTTGACATTGGAGGCAATGGAAATAAACGCCATCGTGGTCCGTACACGGAAAAACGAAGCTCCCAAATATTTTGCACAACACCTCTCCGTACCTGTCATAAACGGAGGAGACGGTACCAACGAACATCCTACCCAAGCTTTCTTGGATCTCACCACTTTATATGAACACTTCGCCAAGCTCGATCTTAGGGTAGCTATAGTAGGTGACATACTGCATTCACGAGTGGCTCGATCTCTTGTTGAGGGATTGAATAAATTCGGTGCGAATGTGCGGTTATGCGGCCCAGAAGAATTTGTGCCCAAAACCTTTCCAGGTGTGGAACTCATTGCACATGACCTCAGAGAAGCTGTTAAAGACGTCGATGCTATCTACACCCTGAGAATACAAAAGGAGCGGCTTGAACAAGTTTTCGATAACGTTGAAGAGTTCTTCATTGAGTACCAAATAAATGAAGAAATCTTAAAAGCGGCTCCGTCCCATGCCGTGATCATGCACCCTGGCCCCATAAACAGGAATGTGGAGATTTCTGACGAGGTAGCTTATTCGAAAAGATCTCTAATCCTGAACCAGGTGAAAAACGGAGTCTACGCGAGAATGGCCGTCTTAGAGGAGGCGTTGCGACTCGATGAGACTGTACGATCCCTGGAAGAGAGTATGGCTTGATCAAGATGTAAGGGCACCGGGTCCCACTAAGGGTTTGGTAGGGACTCACCCGTTCGTGGATTTGCACACGCATGTGCGCTTGAACACGAACGAAGATTATCGCAGTTTGGAGAGGGCCGCGTTAGCCGGTGGATTTTCAACGTTGGTGATACAGCCGAATACGAACCCTCCTTTACAAGACAGGGCAGCTTTAGAAACACACCGAAGACTGGTGAAGGACCTGAAAGTAACCACTCTTTGGGCTGCTGATTTCTTCGGTGATCTTGACATCGACCCAGAAAGCGGTGTTGTTTGCTATTCCACGGACGGTTCCTACTACACTCATGAAGACCTCGTTAGGACATTCAAGAAGAGAGAGAAGGGATTGCTTCTCGACCACAGCCAAGTTCATGAACTGGATGGTGACTTTTACGAAGGGACAGATATCCCATTTTCAAAAAGGCCCTTATCTAATGAAGCGATAGCGGTTTACAGAACGGTTTTGACTGGCTTGGAATATGGTTTTGATGCGTTCCACATTCAGCATGTTACCACCGCTCTCGCACTGGACTCCATTGCTCATCTCAAGTGTTGCGCGCGCGTCACTTGTGAAGTGACACCCCATCACCTGCTGTTAACAATGGAAGACATAGACAGCACCAACAAGAAAGTGAATCCCCCCTTTGGCAGGAAGGAAGATCGGGGAGCTCTCATTCGAGCTGTCGAAAGGGGGATCGTGGATGCTTTAGCAACAGATCACGCTCCGCATCCAGAGAAGGGAGAGGATTTTTCGCGAGCCCCCTTCGGTACTTCCATCATAGAAGTAGCTTTTTCAGCTTATTATACGGCACTTCGAAACATAGAGTTGGTCTTTGAAAAGTTAACGGTAGGTCCGTTGAAGGTCCTAAGAAAGAGTGGGAATTTTTGTGACGGAAACTTAGTCCTCGTGGATCCAAAAGCGGAATACGTGGTGAACACGTCGAGGTTTTTCAGTAAGGGCAAGAACTGTGCGCTTGAAGGGATGAAGTTGATGGGAAGAGTTGTGGGTGTGAAATTATCGGATAGGTGGGTGTACTGGGATGGAGAATTTTTGTCTGACGAAAGACAAGGTTTTGAGGATCAACTCTGACACGTACCTGTTGATCTTCGAGGAGAGGCTGCCGTTTGAGCCAGGACAGTTTGTGATGATAGAAACTCCTCAGTTAGTGAGAAAACCCTTCATGTTGGGGAGGTGGAATGAAGCCCTCGCGATTTCGGTGCAGATGAAAGGTGTAGGTACCCGCTATATCGTGCAAGAAGCGCGAAAGCTCAAAGCCCACGGTCCTCTTGGTAAGGCCTTTGTTCCTCCTGAAGGAAGAGGTGTGGTTGTAGCATCGCCAACATGCGTCACCATGGCTAATTATCTCCAAAAGAGATGCAATTGTGAGGTCGTAATAGGTAGTAAGACGCAGGTTAGATTCGAGCTTCCTTTTAGAACTGTGGTGGGGGATCATGAGTTTCTAAGGCTTTTGCCAACACTTCAATATGACTGGTGTTTGGTGGCTGGATCCGATAGTATGAAGCGCGTCGTGTGGGAAACATTCAAAAACAAAAAGGAACACCTCTTTTTCACGCTGGAGGAGTACATGGGTTGCGGAGTGGGAGCTTGCAAAAGTTGTTCCTTCTTGGCGAGTAGCGGTTTGAAATATGTTTGCAAGGACGGTCCTATATTCAGAGGTGATGAGCTTTGTTGGGAATAAGGCCTCCTTTGATAATCGCTTCAGGTCCGGGTGGCTATGGTGAATACTTAAACCTGATAAATTCGAAGTGCTTGGGAGCCTATACATTGAAAACCGTAACTTACAAACCTCGATCACTAACCGAAGCACCTCGAATGGCATTTGGAAGCTTCTATCTCATAAATCACATAGGCTTGGAAAACCCCGGCGTGGACAAATTTCTTGAATCACTCCGCTTGGGAAGGTACGACGGCATTTTTAAGCGAACGAAAGTTATCCTCAGCTTGGGAGGCGATGATTTAAAGGAATATCTGAAAATAACTGAGAAGGTTAAACCTCACGTAGATCGCTTCGTAGCGGTTGAATACAATTTTTCCTGTCCCAACGTCACCAAAGGAGGATTTTTACTAACAGCTAAAGCAGATGATTGGGCAAGGCTCTTGGGAAGAATAAGGGAACTTCTTCCCAAGACCTTTTTGTTAGCCAAGCTTGGAATAGAAGGTATCCTTATCGAGCGAGCTGCGGGGTACGTCAACGAAGCGGGTTGGGAAGGTGTCACACTCGTTAACACGGTTAGAGGCTTACATATGAATCCCGATGGGAGAATATTGCTTGGTGGGCTCTCGGGACCTATTTTGAAACCAATATCCCTGAGGGCCGTCTACGAAGTGAGAAAGAGATACCAGAACCTCTACATAGTCGCAGCGGGTGGTGTCTACTCAGCCAGCGATGCAAGGGAGTTCATAGCTGTAGGGGCCAACGCCATCTCCGTTGGAAGCGCTCTTTTTAAGGATCCGAACGTGATCGAAGAGATAGGTAAAGAGCTGGGAGGTGTGGTGAAGTGATACCCGTTTTAAGTTTGGATATGAAAGATCCCTTGGACTTTATAGAAATGTACGGCTCCTTTGAACACGTGAAAGTGGGGCACAACCTTGCTGTAGAAGGGAGGAGGATCCTACATAAACTATCGAAGCGCGGTTTGAAAATCATACTGGATCTGAAGTTTATGGATATTCCTTCAACAGTGGCGCGTGCCATACGTTGCTGGGATCATCCCAGTGTTGTAGGCTTCACGGTCTGTGGCGCTGCAGGAATTGGAAGTGTAAAGGCAGCACTTGAAAGTACCGACAAAACGATATTCTCCGTAATAAAACTTACCTCCTTAAAGGGTGCCCTGAATAATGGCCATATACATACCATCAAAAAGCTCGACGCGCTGGGTTCTTCCTTTGTCCTACCGCCATCGTGGGCGAAGCTCCTTAGAGATAGATTGAGGGGTGAGTTTTTAGTGCCCGGTGTACGAATGGAGGTTCCGGCAGGAGAACAGAAAGATATCGTAACCCTTGAGGAAATCGAGGGTATAGCCGATTATGCCATCTTGGGAAGGGAAGTGTACGCATGTGCAGATCCAGCAGGAAAGCTCGCGTGGATAAAGGGGGTGACGGAAAGGTGGAGATGATAGAAATCTTACAGGGAAGCGGTGCGCTCATCGAGGGGCATTTCCTTCTCTCATCGAAGAAACATTCCTCTCATTATATACAGTGCGCTAGGCTTTTCGAAAGGCCTGAGCTGGGAGATTTGGTAGGTGAAGCAATAGCTCGAAGAATCGAAAGATATCGCCCCAGCTTGGTGATCGGGCCAGCTATGGGAGGTGTTATACCTGCTTACACGGTGGCGGGGCCGCTCAACGCGCGAGCAGCTTTCACCGAGAGGGTAAACGATGCAATGATACTTCGCAGGGGTTTCCAAATAACCAAAGGAGAACGGGTGGCTGTTGTCGAAGATGTTGTGACCACGGGGAGATCCGCCATGGAGGTAATGGAACTTGTAAAGCAATCTGGTGGGGTGGTGTGTTGCGTAGCAGCCGTTGTGGATAGAAGCGAGAAATCACCCGAATTCGGTGTTCCATTTCACTATTTGGTTCGTTTAGAGTTTCCCATCTATGAAGCAGAGGACTGCCCCCTTTGCAAGCAGAGGGTACCGTTGGTAAAGCCAGGGAGTAGAAAATCATAAGTTTTCTCGATAGACTCAATCCCCAAAATCTCCTCTTTTTGGCACCAAGTCTGCGAAAAAGTTTTATTCGACTTGACAAGCGTGGCAATATGGGTCATAATAGTTCATGATATAAATCATTATTTTTTTGAACTAAGAGGTGATACGGTGTCAGAAATGCCTGAAACGGAAGAAATACTGGAGATGGTTTTCGATCTGGTGAGGGTTTTCTCTAAATCAATGCCTTTCACACCGGGTGCGGTGGAGATGAACACGCTGGAATTCTACGTCTTCATGTTTGTCGCTTTGAAGGGGCCGAACCCAATGAGCGAGATAGCGCGCAAACTTTCTGTGAGCAAGAGCAACATAACAGCTGTAGTTGATAAACTGGAAAGCAAGGGATATTTGAAGAGGCTCCGTTCCTCTACAGATAGGCGCGTTGTCCACGTAACACTCACAGAAGGTGGAGAAGAGCTTTACGAAGGAATTCTCGAAAATTTCGAAAACATCATTCAGAAAGCCTTATCTCGGATTCCTCCTGAAGATTTGAGAATAATCTCAGAAGGATTCGAGCGGATGGTGAAAGTGTTCCTGAGAGAGGGAGAAAAGAGATGATCCTTGTAACAGGTGCCACAGGGCATTTGGGCAATGTGCTGGTAAGAGAGCTTGTTCGTATGGGTGAGAAAGTGCGCGCATTCGTCTTTCCAGGTGATGATATTGCTCCTATCGAAGATTTGGATGTCGAGATATTTTATGGGGATGTGCGGAACGAGGAGGACGTTAAAAACGCGATGGAAGATGTGGAACTGGTCTTTCATCTTGCGGCAGTGATCTCCATAACTCCATGGAAGAAGAGGCTGGTCTACGAAGTGAACGTAAAAGGAGCCGAAAACGTTCTAAAAGCGGCTGTGACTGAATCCGCCAGAATGGTTTATGTTTCCTCAGTTCATGCCTTCGCCGAGCCAGAAACCGGTGCAATGATCGACGAAAACACGCCCATAAATCCTGAGTTGACAACGGGAACCTACGGTAAATCGAAAGCCATCGCAACCCTTCGAATGATGGGAGCGGCAAGAGAAGGTGCGGACGTGGTCATTGTCTGCCCAACCGGAATAATTGGACCTTACGATTACAAAGGATCTGAGATGGGAAGAGTCTTTACGAAGTTTTTAAGGGGCAGGCTCAAAGTCTTCGTCGATGGATCCTTCGACTTTGTGGATGTGAGAGATGTGGCAGAAGGACTTATCAAAGCAGCCGAACGCGGGAAAACGGGTGAAATTTACATTCTTGGGAACAGACCTGTGAC
>QNAP01000072.1 GCA_003641795.1 Thermotogae bacterium
ACATACCACCACCTTCTCACAGCTTTTGGAACTCGACTTCGGTGGATTCGTAGTCGATACGCCCGGGTTTTCTTCACTGGAACTCAAAGGTATCGATATCGAAGAGCTGAAGGATTACTTCCCCGAATTCAAAAACGTTCCTCCTTGCGCCTTTTCAGACTGCATACACGTTGCAGAACCAGGTTGTTCTGTAAAACGACTCGTGGAAAGTGGTGAGATCGCCGAGCCCAGATACAAAAGCTATCTGGCAATGATAGGAGAGATCGAAAAGATCGAAAGGGAGGAGAAAAGGTCATGGTAAAGTTGAGCCCATCAATTCTTTCCGCCAACTTGATGCGCTTGGAAGATGAACTCAAGAAAGTGGAGGATCTTTCCGATTCCATACACGTGGACGTGATGGACGGGCTTTTCGTGCCAAACATAAGCTTTGGAATGCCGTTGGTGAAACTTCTCAGAGAAAACACCACACTTCCCATAGACGTGCATCTGATGATAGTGGACCCTGATCGGTACGTAAAAACGTTCGTTGAGCTCGGTGCCAACAGTGTTTGGGTGCACGTCGAAGCGTGCACACATCTGCATCGGAGTGTGGAGAACATAAAGAAACTGGGTGTGCAAGCCTTCGTTTGTTTGAATCCCGCCACTCCTCTCTCTTCACTCGAAGAAATTCTGCCATACGTGGACGGCGTCCTTCTGATGACCGTGAATCCCGGATTTGGGGGGCAAAGATTCATCCCCACAATGATGGAAAAGATCCGAAAACTCCGGAGAATGGTCTCTGAAAGGGAGCTTGACATCAGAATCGCCGTGGACGGTGGCATTGGCGAATCCAACGCTAAGGAAGTTGCAAAAGCTGGTGCGGACCTTCTCATAATGGGAAGCGGTGTCTTCAACGCAGACAACCCCAGAGAGACTCTGAAGAGGTTGAGACTTCTTTTCCACAGGGAGTGAAGAAACCGGTGACCAAACTCACCAAATTCTTAAGATCTCGACAAGGATTGGGCAAGGGATTTGCCATTACAGCCGCCTTCAATTTGCTGAGCAAGCTGTTAGGATTTGTTCGTGAGATGATCACAGCATACATCTACGGGGCGTCGAAGCCTTATGACATCTTTCTCGCGATCCTCTCACCGTTCTCCATCTTTGTGGGTATGGGGGCTGGAACCTTTACCAACACCATGGTTCCCATCTACTCACATCTCAAGGAAGAAGATGGTGGAGAGATGGCGGAAAGATACCTGCGGGGCATTGTAAGCTTGGTCGCGGTACTCTCTTCTGTTCTATCGGTACTTGCAGCAGTGGCCGCACCTTTCATCGTTGGCATCTTCTTCCCTGGGTTTGACGAACACACCAAGTCCGTCACCGTTTTCGTCATGAGATACAGTTCTGTGCTGATCTTTTTCAACTCATTGGAACTTCTCTATATACGATTGTTGAAACTGCATCGCATGTTCTTGGCCGCTGTCGCTATCCCCACAGTTCTTTTTAACCCAGTGATCATCGTTTTTCTCTTGACCTTCGCACATCCCCAGAAGACATATCCTCTCGTAATGGCTTGGACGGCGGCACACGGGCTGATCTCACTTGCCGCCCTCGTGGTGCTCGGCAAGCGGGCTCTTCCTGGACGCTTCGAAGGACTGAAAAAACCCTTTTCAGAGACCTTCAAGCTGTGGCTTCCCGTTTTTCTTGGATACATTGTGGGCACTCTGAATCTCGTCGTGGACAGGGGTTTCGCCTCGTTACTACCCGAGGGCACCATAAGCTGTCTCAATTACGCTGTGCGACTGCGCGATCTTCCGGCCGGTATCATAACGGGATCTCTATCCAGTGTTGTTTATCCCATACTGGCAGGTGCCGTAGCGCGTAAAGATGAAAGTCAACGAAACCGACTCCTCAGAAGGTCTTATCAGTTAATCTCTTTCGCCTATATACCCATCACGTTGATCTTTCTCCTTTTAGGTGACTGGATCGTGATGGTCGTCTACGAACGAGGCGCTTTCGACTACCAAGCCAGGATTCTGACATTCCAGTCACTCTTCTTCTATTCTCTCGGTCTTATCCCCGCCGCACTCAGCGTTATTTTGGGGCACCTCTATTACTCCTACAAAAACACCAAGACGCTGATCTCCATAAGTATCTCCTCAGTGGGTGTTAACGCACTTCTCAACTGGATTTTCGTCTGGGAGTTGAAACATATGGGATTGGCGTTGGCAACTTCGCTTTCGGCGACGTATCGCGTAACCTTGCTCTACCTCATAGCTAAGAAAAAATACGGGATCTCCAACGTGATCGATATGAGATACACTTGGAAGGTTCTCATCTCGGCTGGAATCACGGCGCTGGATCTTGTTATAATCAGGCATTTCTTCGACGGATTGATGGCCGTTATCGTCGGAGGAGTATCCGCTCTGAGCCTCTTCCTTCTAACAACGTGGCTTTTGCGTGTTTACGACATCAAGACCATCTTGCGTATGATAGCCAGGTGGAGGGAAAGCGAATGACTTTGACAGTGGCGTTATCTGGGGTTTACCTACTTTCATGTTATGTAGGACTGGGTCTTAACACGTTTTGGGTAGCCTTACCGTTCATTCTGGTAGGGATTGCCACCCTCTTTTTATCGAAAGATCATCTCTGGCCAGAAAACACCTTGAGGGTTACCTTAGTAGTAGGGATCGCTTTGGGATTACTCTCGCGTCTCGGGGGGAAGGTGGTCGATCCTCACCGCGCCCAAATGGCGGTTTCACTGGCGGCGGCCACCATGGGAGCGTACAACCTCGCCCTTTCCAGAAGACTGCGGATATCCACATTTGCAGCATACGTGGCATCATGGATTTTCGTAGCGGACCTGTTGAGAAACATTCTTTCAGCCAAATTGGGTACGCTCGCTTCTAGTTCAACAGCGATACTGCTTACAGCCATGCTTGCCTTTAGAGAACTGTTTCAGTTGAAGCACTTTTTCTCGCACAAGGCGGGTGGAGAAGATGAAAATCGTCAGATGCATTGATGGATCCCAACGTGCCTTGAATGTGGAGCACATTTCTTTCCGATCCAACGATGATATGGAAGTGCGCCTTGTGGATTTCATGGGTGACGATCCCAGCGTGGTAGAAGCAGCACGCGTTTCAACACATCAGGGTCTCAAAGGAGAGGAGAAAGACCGCGCCCTGATCGCATACCTGGCGGAAAACGATCACATGACACCCTTTGAGCACGTGGTGGTAAAGCTTTACATCAAATGTCCGCTCTGCATAGCGGTGCAAATATTGAGACACCGCACCTTTTCGTACAACATGTTGAGTCGGCGGTATACCAGCAGGAACATCTCTTTCTTTATCCCCACTGTGCTCCGAACTCAGAACAAGAAAGGAAACCTTCAAGGAAGTTCTGGTGAATTGGATGGTGATGCTTCTAAGGAACTACTCAATGAGATACAGAATTTCTACAAGGAAGCTCATCTTCTGTACAAAAAGCTCATAAATATGGGGGTGGCGAGGGAGCAAGCGAGGTTCGTCCTACCACAGGGTGTCTTCACAGAATTCTACATGACGGGTAACCTGAGGAACTTCATGCATTTCGTTGAACTGCGCCTGGACGTGCACGCTCAGATGGAAGCACAGTGGATCGCCATGTCTGTGCTTAAAGTGCTTTTCTCGATAGCACCAGTCTCCGTGTCATACCTCTTCAAACGAGTGCGCTCAAGACTGACCCTGTCGGATCCCGTGCATTCTCAGATGAGGGATCTTATAGCAAGAATGGAGAAAGAGGTGATGAGATGACCCTGAAAGAGGTGGCCGAAATCCTCGATGCTGAGGTTCTCACTGGCCATGAGAAACTGGAAGAGATCGAAGTGGAGCGAGTTGCCGCCGCTGACATGATGAGCGATGTGTTGGCTTTCTCCCAGCCTCGTATCCTGCTCATCACGGGGCTGAACACTCCACAGGTTCCCAGGACAGTGAGCATAGTGGACGGAGTAGGGGCGGTGATCGTGAGAAAGCACATGGTACCCCAAACTACCATCGACTTAGCGAAAGCCCTCGGAATACCCTTGCTCCATTCCAAATTCTCCATGTTCGAAGCATGTGGGAGACTCTATATCAGAGGCTTAAAACCCGTTGAATCGCTCAGCTGAGCGAAGGCGGTGGTGACCGATTGGCTGAAGACTTCATAACTGGGTTGAAACAAATCATCGAGCATCTGAAAGTGGAAGATATCATGAGTCAAGACCCCCAAACCTTGACACCTGAAAAGACTCTCTGGCACGCCAAAGAAATCATGAGATTGAGAAAAATATCAGGTGTTCCCATCGTTGACGAGGGCGGAAAGCTGATCGGTATCGTCAGTATCGAAGATATAATCATAGCTCTCGAGGGAGGATATATCCGTGATCCCATAAAAGAGCACATGACAAGGAATGTTGTGTACCTTCAACCTCACGACAACGTCGAAACCGCCATGGAATATTTCGAGCGCTACGGATTCGGACGGTTTCCCGTTCTCGATAGAGAGAAGAAACTCGTGGGTGTTGTTACAAAAGAGGACATACTCAGAGGTATCCTCAAGTGGTTCAGCACAGTCTACACTCACGATGAGCGTCGGAACAACGTGTTAGAATCCGATTATTATTACCGATCGCTGATCACCGGGGAGCCTTTGGACAAGAAAGGGGCGGACTTCGCGTTTGAGATAGACTACACCGACGTCAACCTCGCCGGTGTGGGAGCTGCGAAGCTGAAGAGTTTTCTCACAGAAAAAGGGCTACCTTCGGACACGGTTCGGAGAATTTCCATAGCCACCTACGAAGCGGAAACCAACGTGGTGATACACAGTGGCAGTTGTGGGGTGATCTACTGCTTTTTGAGTGATTCTTCAGTGAAGGTCAGGGTCGAAGATTACGGTAAAGGCATAGAGGACGTGGAATTGGCCATGCAAGAGGGTTACTCCACCGCCCCGGACCACGTGCGGGAACTCGGATTTGGCGCGGGGATGGGGTTAGCCAACATGAAACGATTCTCCGACAAGATGATGATCGTTTCGGAAGTGGGCAAGGGCGTGATAGTGGAGATGCTTTTTTACTTTGAACGAAGCGGCGACTCGGGCAATCCAAAAGGTAACCAGAATCCCTGAGAGAGTACCTCCTTCTCTTTGTCCAGTAGCTTGGTATCACAAAAATCCCTGTGTTCAGAGGGAAGATCGATCTCTAAAACGTTCTTCACCCTCGCCGGAGCGGGAGAAAGGACGTAGATCCTGTCGGCGAAGATCAAAGCTTCCCTCAAATCGTGGGTGACCAAAAGTGCCGTTATGCTCATAGAACGACACATCCTGAGGATTTCGTTCATCAGCTCCGCTTTTATTTCCAGATCCAACCCTTTGAAAGGTTCGTCCAACAACAAAAGATCGGGTTCCACCAAAAGTGCTCTGGCAAGGTTCACTCGTTGTTTCATACCACCGCTCAGTTGAAGCGGATAGAAGTTTCTGTAATCCCACAGACGGACCAATTTGAGGACTTTCTCCACTTTATGGGTATCAGAAGAGACGAATTCCAGATTTCCACACACCGTCTTCCAAGGAATCAACCTATCTTCTTGAAAAACAAAACCGATCTTCGAGACCTCCAGAAGGATATTCCCTCCATCCGGCCGTGTGAGACCCGCCACGATCTTCAGTATGGTGGTCTTTCCACATCCAGAAGGCCCCAGTAGGGCCACTCTTTCCCCTTTCTTCACCTCCACATCGATTTCGTCTAGCACTTTCAATGTCCCGTAGGATTTGCTCAATTTCTCTATTTTCAATGCATTTCCGGCGATATCCGCCACCTTTTTCCGTACACCTCCCAAAGGAAGTCAAACACCTTCTCCAAGCTCAAACCGGCTAAAACTGCTAGCATGGTGTAGGCAAACACCTTCGGAGTGTTCAAATAGAACTTCGCCCATGAGAGTTCTACACCTATACCTTTGTTTCCCGCGAGGTATTCTGCCACTATCGCTACTTTCCACATCGTGCCTATGCTCACTTTGAAAGCAGACAACACAAAAGGAACCAGTGATCCGAGGTATATGTCGACGATTATTCTCTTTTTCGGTACTCTGTAGACCTTGGCCATCTCCACCAGTAAAAGATCCACCGATCTCACACCCTCTGCCACGTTGAAACTTACCACAGGAAAAAGGGATACGGCAACTATGAAGGTGGGAGTCATCCACCCCATTCCCCAAAGAAGTATCGCGCTGGCAAGCCAAGATACCACGGGCATCGACCTGACAACCATCATGAAAGGTTTCAAAAGTTCATCTGCGGTTTTACTGATACCGGCTACCATTCCTAAAGGTACTCCAAAAGCAAAAGCAATACCCAGCCCCACAACGGCTTTACTGAAGGTGGACCAAAGCAGAGCAAAGGCCGACCCATCCTTCAACATATCCAAAAATGCCAAGATCACATACCATGGTGAGGGTAACACCAATGGAACATGAACGAGAAGTGAAGCAATCCACCACGCGAGGAAGATCAACCCAATCCCGGCGAGAAACAGCCAGTTCCACCGCCGGGATTGGGAACCTTCACTGAAGGAAGAATCCTTCATCGGGGACCATAGATATCGCTTCCGGGTCCACGGCGTTGACCGCTTCAAGATAGCTCAGGATCTCCTTTTTGGCATCACCCGCATGAACATACTGGTAAAGGCTTCTCTTCAGGGACTCAAGCAACACATCGGTGGGCATTCCCGAAATGTACTTAGCGGCCAACACTGCCACCTCTTGGGCATCTTCTTGAGCGTACTTGGTCGATCTTTCCAGCGCATCGATGGCAGAAAGGAAGGTGGCAAAATCACTTTTGTAGAAAGATTCTTTGACAAAAATACCGGTGATCGGCAATCTTGAAGGGTATCCCGTCTCTTTTGACCACAGCTGTTGCATGTCCAGCACGATCTTCGCCCCCGCCTTCTTGATGGCAAGGGTGGTGAAGGGTTCTGGAAGAGCCGCCAACTTTACTTTGCCAGCGGACATCAGAGCAATGATTTCCTGCGGTGAGGCGTAGCTTATCTTAAGATCCTTACCTATCTCCATCTTGTGTCTTTTGGCGACAAAGCGCATAACCACATCAGCTGTTTGACCCTTCCCATGCGGTGTGTAGATTTCTTTACCTTCCAAGTCTTCCCAGTCTTCCACTTCCACATCTTTTCCAACTATGTAGAAAGACCTCCACAGGTTCACCGCCACCAATCTTATGGGAAATCCCTTGGCATAAAGGTTGGCGCCTACAGAAATTGGAAGCACGACGAGATCCACATCTTCAGATGATAGGCCCGCCATCAATTGATCGAAATTGCTCCAAAATCTCACTTCGAACCCCACATCTGAGGAGACCTTCCCTTCCAAAATGCCCACTATAGGCACCACGCTAGGACCGACCGGATTGAGAAGAACCACGGCGAGTCCTAAAACGGTAGCGATGAGCACAATTGAAACCATCAGTGCTCTTCTCATCTTTTCACCTCCCGTGTAGAATTATACAAGGAAGAAGCATAAAGTTAGCACACTTCCCGAGCTTCAAAGCTTGATACATGGATTTAGCTTCTTGGAACATGATTAAGAGCAATGACCTTTGAGACCGCACTTCATCACGGGTCTATGTCAAAAGGAGGTATGTGTATGCTTTACATCGGCACTGACGTATCTGCTGATAACTTTCGCGTTGCCCATTTACCACCCTAATTCTAAGTTGTAGGGTGCCACGAAAAACAGGCCTCCCACACTCAATATTTTCATCCTACCCTTCTGATTTCGCATTGTAGAAAGCTCGTCTTGCGTAGCGCCGAAGCGAGCACTCATACAAAAGGGCACCGAGCTACACGGATGTAGCGAGCATGAAGCTGAAACAGGATGTTGAATCTTCATGGGAGTGCCCGTTTGTGAGTGTGAGCGAGGGAAGAAGCGGAGCACAACAAGCATCCTGCAATGTGAAAGAGAAAAGGGGAAGTGTTGAATCCCCCACACTCACACAGCAAGCACTCGCTTTTTTCCTTGTTCCTATCCACAAAACGACTCACAAGACGAAACAGAGAATTTCACATTGCAGAAACCTTTTCTTGCGTAGTGCCGCTGCAGGCACTCATCCAATCG